>PAHJ01000079.1 GCA_002705565.1 Geminicoccus sp.
GGGTTTCAGGCGACCCTCTGCAATCGCCTCAGCAATGTGTCGCGACAGTTGCAGGTAGCGATTTCCGCCTCCGAGGCGGTGCCAGGTCTCCTGACGGAAGAGTTCCAGAGTCGATTCCATAATCCAACCCAATACCAATTTGGTATCATTTTACAATACCAATTAGGTCCAATCCTATGCGGTTTTGCTAATGTGTTCGATTAATACACACTAATTCAACGCTTGGAGGTTGATTTTACAATAAAGTGTGGTCTGATCCCACTATTGGAGAATGAGTTGGTATTATTTTGGTCTCATTTCGAGGTGGGCCATGAAGCCGCTCTTTGCTCAGGGGAAAAGGTTTGACGCAGAACATCGCCAGAACAAGAAAAAAGAGACGCTTCCGGTTGTCTCAAACTTGGTTCGCCTGGGCCTTGATCTTGCCGGCGATCCTGTTCATCGCAATCATTGTTGCCTGGCCGCTGGTGGAAACGGTTCGTTTGTCCTTCACGAATGCGAAGATTAACAGCGAGAGCTACGTTGGCTTTGAGAATTACGCCAAGCTGATGGAATCCAGGAAATTCCAGCAAACCATCATCCGCACCTTCTATTGGATGATCTTGTCAGTATCGATCAAACTGTTGTTGGGCTTGATCGGCGCGGCCTTGCTGAACGCGACGGTGCCGGGAAAGGCGCTGTTCCGGGTTCTGGTGATGCCGCCCTGGGTTATTCCCATCGCGATCGGGATGATCGGCTGGCTTTGGCTGTACAACGGTCACTTTGGCATTCTCTCTGGTGCAGCGCAGTTCATTGGCATTCTGGACGGTCCGTTCGAGTTCCTCGCCTATAAATCCTCTGCCTTTTACTCTGCCATTGTGGCCGATGTCTGGGTTGGGACCCCTATGGTGACGCTGTTCCTGCTGGCTGCGATGCAGGGGGTGAGCAAAGACCTGTACGAGGCCGCGTGGGTAGACGGCGCGAGCCGTTGGTACCGCTTTCGTCGCATCACCATTCCCCAGATCATGCCGGTGATGGTGTCGATGGCGCTGCTGTCAGCGATTTGGACCTTCAACAGCTTTGAGATCATCTGGATCCTGACCGAGGGCGGACCGCGTGGGGCCACCACAACGCTGATTGTCGATACCTACAAGGTCGCCATCGGTAACTTCAAATTCGGGCAGGGTGCGGCGAGGGCGGTCGTTATTGTGATCCTGCTTGCGGCATTCTCCGGCGTTTACCTGTTCTTCCTGGAAAAGGTAAACCGCAGATACGGGACCAAATGAGATGATCGATCGTTACAAGCCCTGGCAAATAGTCCTGATCTACATTGCTGTGATCATCTTCCTGACCTTCATTCTGCTGCCGTTCTTCGAGATGTTCATGGCGAGCTTGCGCCCGCTGGAGCATCTGTTCCGCAGTCCTTATCAATTCTGGTCCGATGACTTTAGCTTCCGGGCCTACGTGGACATGTGGAAGACCGTGCCCTTGCTGGGCCGCTACATCCTCAATTCGATTTTTATCGCGAGCGCGGTGACGCTAATCACGCTGGCGCTGGTGATCCCGGCAGCCTACGCTTACGCGCGGCTTGATTTCCCGTTCAAGAATGTTTCGCTGAGCCTGTTTCTTGGTGTGAACATGTTCACCGGCGCCGTGCTGCTGATCCCGCTGTATCGGGTGTTGCGGACGCTGGGCCTGCTGAACACCTATTGGGCGATGATCGTCCCGGGCGTGGCTTTTCTGATCCCCACAGGGATTTGGCTGCTGCGTGGATACATCCAGAAAATCCCGGTTGAACTGGAAGAGGCGGCTTACGTCGATGGGGCAAGCCGGCTCTACACGCTGCGCCGCGTGGTGCTGCCGATGGCGGTTCCTGGACTGATTGTTGTCGGTACAGCGGTCTTTATCGGTGCTTACGCCCAGCAGTTCCTGTTCGCCGTAACCTTCAACCAAATTCGCGAATATCAGCCCCTTCCTGCGGGTCTGTTTGAGTTCATTGGCTACCAGTCAGTGACCTGGAATGAGATGATGGCCGCTGCGTTGACCGGTGTGATGCCAGTCATGGTCATTTTCCTCTTCCTCCAGAAGTATCTCGTCGCCGGGCTAACCGCTGGTGCCGTGAAAGAATAGAGAAACAAGGTGATAAAAAGGAGAGAGACCATGAAAACCTTGATCTTAATGAAGTCGATGCTGATCGGTGCTGCTGCACTGACGAGCTTCGCTTCAACAGCGCAAGCTCAGGATCTGCACTTCATCATGTGTGGTGGTGAAATTCGGGCTGCTGACCAGGACGTCGTAGATGCCTTTGTCGCGGCAAATGAGGGCGTGACGGTCAACATCGAGGCTGTTCCTTGGGGCACATGTCAGGACAAATCCCTGACGCTTGCTTCCGCCGGCGACCCGCCATCCATCTCGTACATGGGCAGTCGCACCCTGCGTCAGCTGGCCAATAACGATCTGATCGTACCATCCCAGATTTCTGATGATACCCGTGGCGCTTACCAGCCCGGCATTCTGAATACCGTGACCGTAGAGGGTGTTGAGTGGGGCTACCCACGCGCGTTCTCGACCAAGGCGCTGTTCATCAACTGTGGTCTGGCCGAGGCAGCAGGCGTTGCCTGTGAGGCGCCAAAGACCTGGGACGACATGTACGCGATGGCCAAGGCGATCAACGACAACACCGAAGCGGCAGGTGTCGGTCTCGCGGGTAAGGACTTCGACAACACGATGCACCAGTTCCTGAACTACCTGTACTCCAACGGTGGCGTGGTGATCGACTCCGCGACCGGCGAGAACATGCTGGACAGCGACAACACCCGTGAAACGCTGGCGTTCTACGAGAAGCTCGTTAGCGTAGCGCAGGAAGGCCCAACAGCATGGGAGCGTTCCCAGCTGAAGGACCTGTACAACGATGGCAAGATTGGCATGTACATCGATGGCCCATGGGGTCGCAGTCAGCATAACGACGACATCAGCGAAATCACCGTTCCGGTTCCGCACGGTCCGCACGGTGACAACGGTACACTGCTGATCACGGACTCGATCGCTGTATTTAAGGGGTCCGGTCACGAAGATCTGGCACACCAGCTTGCGGGCATGCTGACCACCGGCGAGAGCCAGTACGCGCTTGACACTGAGTGGGGCCTGACGCCGATCTTCGACTACGCCAAGCTGGGCATTGAGTCGCCGTACTATGAGGGCGACGATTACTGGCAGGTGTTTGTTGGAGGCATCGGCAAAGGTGGACCAGAGCCGCTGGTGGAAGACTTCCGTTCTTTGCAATCGGTCTTCACCAACATGATCCAGGGTATCCTCCTCGCGGATGACACCGTGGACAATCTGGTGGCCATCGCCGGCGAAGAACTGGACGAAGCACTCTAAAATCCTTCCTCCTCCCAAAGGATTGGCGGCGCGCGGTTATGCTGCGTGTCGCCAGTCTACTTTCTTTCACGTCATCACCCCCTAACGGTTGGAACTTCATCCTGTGGCAACGCTTGATCTTGAAAACATCAGTAAATCCTTTGGCCCTGCGCAGGTACTGCACAACATTGAACTGGCCATTGAAGACAAGGAATTTGTCGTCTTTGTTGGCCCGTCAGGTTGTGGAAAGTCTACCCTGCTTCGGATTATTGCCGGGTTGGAAGAAGCCACCGAGGGCCGTGTCATCATCGACGGTGATGATGTCAGCGGTGAGCCGCCGGTTGAGCGTGGTATTTCCATGGTCTTCCAGTCCTATGCGCTCTATCCGCACCTAACCGTTTACGAAAACATCGCCTTTCCCCTGCGGGTCCAGCGTATGCCCAAGAGCGAATTGGACGCCCGCGTGCGAGAGGCTGCTGAAATTCTGCAGTTGTCCGACCGTCTGCCACACAAGCCCGGACAGCTTTCTGGCGGACAGCGCCAGCGGGTCGCGATCGGCCGGTCTATTGTCCGCAACCCGAAAGTCTTTTTGTTCGACGAACCGCTGTCCAACCTTGATGCGGCCCTGCGGGGCGGCATGCGGGTTGAGCTGAGCCGGCTGCACCGTGAACTGGACGCCACCATGGTTTATGTCACCCATGATCAAGTCGAAGCCATGACCATGGCGGACCGGATTGTTGTGCTCAACGATGGTCGTGTGGAGCAGTTTGGTTCGCCCATGGAGCTCTATCACCACCCAGCGACCAAGTTTGTGGCTGGGTTCATCGGTCAGCCGAATATGAACTTTGTCCCCGGTGAGATTGCATCGATTGACGGCGATACCGTCCGCATCAAGCTTGACGGCGGCGGCGAGATGAACGTGCCGGTCGAGCAGGGTGACACCGCCGCTGGAGAGCGTGTGGAGGTCGGGATGCGCCCAGAGGATATCACCACGGGTGAGGGCTTTGAGATGAACATTGAAGTCCTTGAACGCCTAGGTGGCACGGCCATCACATACGGCAAGCTGAACGATGGACAAAGCTTCTGCGCGGCTCTGGAAGGCAGCGTGGCCGCACGTGAAGGCCAGATCATCAAGCTCGCAATCGCGCCTGAAGACTGCCACGTGTTCCGACGCGATGGCCGCGTCATGCGCCGGAAATCAGCACCGCCTGTCTTTGATCCAGAGAAACTGTCGCAAAAGGGGTCATAGAGCGATGAGAGTTGCACTGACAGGGGCCGGACTGCGCGCCGGTAACGTTTTATCCATTCTAAAACAAGCGGTTCCGGAGACTGAGTTCGTCGGCTACGTCGATCCCTCTCCTTCGCACCTGGATATGTTGGGCGCCGATATTCCCCGCTTTGACAGCGTTGCAACGATGCTGGGCGATACGCGCCCTGATTTGTTCTTTGTCGGTTCGCCCAATGCGTTTCACCTTGAACACCTGCGCGCGGGCTTGGAGTCCGACGTTCCCCATATTTTTACTGAAAAGCCGGTCGTGATTTCCATGGCCGAAACCATGGAGCTTGCGCGCCTGCTGAAGGCACACGACGGGGTGCGTCGGGTGATGGTGGGCTTGGTACTGCGGTATTCCCAGCACATGCTCGACCTGCGCCAGGCCTTGGCGGAAAACGTGTTGGGGCCGATCACGTCACTGGAGGCAAACGAGCATATTGGACCCTACCATGGTTCGTTTTTCATGCGTGATTGGCGGCGGCATACGGCGCTGTCGGGCGGTTTCATGCTGGAAAAATGTTGCCATGATCTCGATCTCTACAACATGATCACAGGCTCGCGCCCCCTGCGTGTAGCCAGTTTTGGGGGTCGGCGATCTTTCGTGCCGGAGCACGCGGAGGTTTCCGCTCAGGAACAGGAGATTCTTGCTCGAAAGCAATCGACCTGGAACGCTGCGGACGATCCTTTCAGCGCGGATGGCGACATCGTCGATTTTCAGACGGCGATCCTGTCCTACGAAAGCGGCGCAAGCCTGGCGTTCCACACCAACATAAATGTCCCCGACGAGCACCGCCGGTTTTGCATCATGGGGGCGAGGGGGATGGCCGAGGGGGATTTTCTGCGCGGATTTCTGAAGATCACCCGTCGCGATGGTAGTGTTTACGCTGATAAGGATTATACCTCGAATGACTATGACCAGCGGGGCAGCCACTACGGGGCTGATCACATGATGATCGACGATATTGTCTCTTTCCTGCGCCAAGAGATCCGTCACCTGCCGGTGTCGATCACCGATGCGCTGGAGGCTGGTGTGGCGGCACTTGCTCTGGATGAGGCGCGCCGGGCCGGATCGGTGATGGATCTAGGGGAAACCTGGTCCGAGTTCGACCAGTTTGGACTAAGGGACTGACGGTGAGACACAACGCCAACGCGCCCGGCCAGTTCATGGCAAGTGAGCTGGATCAGGCAGCGGCGGTTTTCGCGCGAACGGCGGTCCGAGACCTGAGCAGCGCTGTTGACCGGACTGGCCTGAAGCAGGCTTCGGCGATCTACACCATTGCGCGCGGCTCCTCCGACGCTGCGGCGAGTATCCTGGCCTACGAGTTCATGCGGGAATGGAGCGTACCGACCACGTCCCTGCCGCCATCTGTGTTTTCTGTCGGACAGGGTGTCTCCATGCGTTCGGCGGCGGGACTGGTGGTGTCGCAGTCCGGGGCCAGCGATGATCTGGTGCGAGCGACTGCCGGCATGCGGCAGGCAGGCAGCAACGCGGTGATCGCCATCACCAACACACCTGCCTCACAGGTGGAAGCGCAGGCCAATTTGACCATTCCCATCGATGCGGGCGAAGAGCGCGCCGTGCCGGCGACCAAGACGGTCATTGGATCGGTTGCCGCTGGTTTGTCGCTCTTGGCGAGCTTGAAACCGGCCTATGGAGAACGCTTGACCAGCAGCGCGGCCGCCTTCGCTGCCGGTATCGGTAATCTGCCTGCTGATGAGGCTGATGCACTGTTTGACGGGTTATTGAGGGCGAGGCACGTTTACGTGGTGGGTCGCGATACGGGGTTTGGCGCAGCGCATGAACTGGCGCTGAAAATCAAGGAAACCTGCGCGATCCATGCTGAGGCGTACTCTGCATCAGAGGTTTTGCACGGCCCCTTGCAACTGGCAACAAAGCCTTTGACCGTGCTGGTCTTGGACACGGGCTTGCCCGAGGTGGCGGAAAGTCTGGAAAACGCTGTCGACCGGTTTCAGCGCGAAGGGGTCGAGCTGTTCCGCATCAAACCAACCGTAGACGGCCTGACGCCAGCGGCTGCGGCTGCGGCCCTGTTGCGTCACGTGTACCCGGTCATACTGGCAACGGCCCTTGCACTGGGTTTGAACCCGGATGCACCGGCGGCGCTCTCGAAAGTGACGGTGACGCGATGACCCAGTCTGTGGCCCCGCCCTCGTTCTGGGATCGGCATTCTCAACCATCCAGCCTGAGCCGCTGGGACACATGGAATGAAATCATCGCCCAGCCCGATGTATGGCGGGCTCAGGCGCAGGCCTGCGACGTGGCAACGCTCCAAGCCTGGATCGCAGCTCAGCGCGTCGAAGAAATCTGGTTCTGTGGGTCAGGGACCAGCGCCTACATCGGGGATATCGTTGTCGCGGGATTGGAAGATCAGCGCACTATGCCGCGCTTGCGGTCGGTACCAGCAACAGATCTGGTCGCGCGCCCGAGTGCCTTTGTGACCGGCCGTCGGCCGCTCGTGGTGAATTTTGGTCGGTCAGGCAATTCGGCTGAGACGCTGGGAACCCTTGATGCGCTAGATGCGCTTGCCCCAACAGCTCCGCGGCTCAACATCACGTGTAACCAACAGAGCCAGCTTGCCCAGCGCACCCGCGCGCAGGATCAGGTCGTTATCTTGCCAGAGGCAGCGCACGATCGTGGTTTTGCGATGACGTCCAGCTTTTCGAGCATGCTCCTCACGGCGCTGATGCTGTTTGATCCGGCAGCAAAACCGGATCGGCTGACCAATGCAGCAGATAGACTGGAGGCCGTGATGCCAAGTGTTGAAGCTGCCGTGGGGTCCGTGCCGGAGCGGGTCGCCTTTGTCGGCACCGGCCCGCTGGCCTTTGCCGCGCGTGAAGCGGCACTCAAGGTGATGGAGCTTTCGGCGGGCAGAATTCCGTGCGTGTGGGACAGTATTTTGGGCTTTCGCCACGGGCCAAAATCCTTTGTCAACGCGGATACGCGGGTCGTTGTGTTGACTGGCTACGACAACGCTCATTCAGCTTACGAAGCCGACCTGGTTGCCGAACTTCGCGAGCAATTTCCAGACACCGCTCTGACCGTGATCGGCCCCGGTGGAGATATCGATATCCAGCACCCTGACGGCCCGCACTGGTCTGTGCCGCATGCGGTCCTGTTCGCGCAGGTTGCCAGTGTGCACTGGGCCCAGGCCTTGGGCCTGAACGTGGACGACCCCTTTGTGGGGCAAGGCACGCTGACCCGCGTGGTGGCCGATGTCCGCCTCTATGACGTGCCTGCGGGTGAGGTGCCGGTATGATTTGCGCGGCGGGCATCGATCTGGGCGGCACCAAGTCGGAAGTGCAGCTGTTTGATCAGCAGTGGCGACAGCGAGACGTCCGCCGCGATCCCACGCCGAGGACCTATCCCGAGCTGGTAGAGTTACTGGCCACACAGGTGCACTGGGCGCTGGAACGGGCACAGGGTTCGGTTCCGATCGGCCTGGGCGCCGCGGGTCTGCTGTACCCCGATGGTACCAGCTTTACCGCCAATCTGCCGGTGAAGGGACAAACGCTACTGGATGACCTGATCCGCTCGGCAGGACATTCGGTGACCTACGTCAACGACTGTCGTGCCATGGCGCTATCTGAAGCCATTTATGGCGCAGGACGCGGCTACACCACGGTCATGGCGCTGATCTTGGGAACGGGTGTGGGTGGCGGGATCGTGCAGCATGGACGGTTGCTACCCGCTGGTCCGAGCGGCACGGGTGGGGAGTTCGGCCACATGCCGGCCTCGGCCCTTGTGGCGCAGTCCAACGGCTTGCCCTCGCGTCCCTGTGGCTGCGGGCGGTTGGGCTGCGCTGAGACCTATATTGCCGGGCCGGGTATGAGCGCGCTGGCACTGCACCTGACCGGCGAACAGCTCACGCCGGAGCAGATCGTTGCACGCAGACACAGTGATGAGGCGATCAACGAAGTCTGGGCCGTATGGGTCAGCTTCACTGCCGACCTGCTGCTATCGTTGGTTCAGGTTGTCGACCCGGACGTGATTGTTCTCGGGGGCGGGTTGAGCCAGATTCCGGGCGTCTGCGAGGCCCTGTCAAAGGGCCTGGCGGCGACTCAGATCAGGGGGTTTGGTATACCCCGTATCGTTCTCGCAGAGGGCGGCGACGCAAGCGGTGCCCGTGGCGCGGCGATGGCTGCCTTGGCTGCTGGGGGGAGCCAGGACCATGCTTGACCGTCTGCACGCCATGATCGCTAAAAGCCGCAAAGGCGAGCCTTGCGCCCTGGTTTCGGTTTGCTCTGCGCATCCCGACGTCCTGCGCGCGAGCCTGAATTGGGCTGAACGGGGTGACCGTCCGCTGATCATCGAGACCACCAGCAATCAGGTCAATCAGGAAGGCGGCTACACCGGAACCACCCCGGCACAATTTGCCACCGAGATCACGGAGCTTGCGGACCGATTGGGCGTGGCCCGAGAGCGATTGATACTGGGGGGTGATCACTTGGGCCCGCAGGTTTGGCGCGGCGAGGGCGCGGCGCAGGCGATGGAAAAGGCGCGGGTTCTGGTTCGCGCTTACGTGGCTGCGGGCTACGAAAAGATCCACCTCGATTGCTCGCAGGGCTGCGCAGGCGATGGCGAACCCTTGTCAGACGCCTTGATTGCCGAACGCTCCGCCGAGCTCGCTGTGGCGTGTGAGCAGGCCAGCGACGAGGCTGGCACTCCGCCGCCGGTCTACATCATCGGTACAGAAGTCCCCGTCCCCGGCGGTGCGACGGTACAAAGCGAACCAGCAGGCTCCAACACCGACCAGCCCGAAGACACCATCTCGGCCACCACCCCCGCCGCTGCGCACCTCACGCTGCAGGCGCATCAGGAGGCCTTTGAGGCCGTAGGGTTGAGCGGGGTTTTGGCGCGGATTGTGGGTTTGGTTGTGCAGCCGGGCGTCGAGTTTGCACCGCTGCACGTGCATCACTTGCCAATGGACCGCGACCCCGGCCTGCGCAGTGTGGCGCAGTCCTGGTCTTCACTGGTTCTGGAGGCGCACTCCACGGACTATCAGCATCCGGCCGCTTTTCACCGATTGGCTGAGTTGGGCTTTGGCTTTCAGAAGGTTGGTCCGGCGCTCACCTTTGCCATGCGGCAAGCGCTCTATGCTTTGGATACAGCTTTAGGCTTTATCGGGCGTGAAATTGGTCTGTTTGCCACTATGGAAAACTTGATGCTCGCCCACCCCGGATACTGGCAAGGACACTATGCCGTAGAAGACCGACTGGCGCGTCATTTTGGGCTGTCTGACCGCGTCCGGTATTACTGGGCGCAGGAACCAGCGCAAAGGGCCGTGCACGCTCTGCGGGATCGGGTGCAATCCACCCCACTGCCTGAACCGCTGCTGTTGCAGGTCTTTGATGAACGGGTGCTGGAGCGGGCGGAACAACTCAGCGGTGGGCTGGATCAGCGGTTGATCGATGCCTCGATCGAACTGGCGCTTGATCCCTATGACCTCAGTGGCGCGGTTCAGGGGAGGATCGCCAGATGAGTGAAACCTGGCTGCTGCCCAAACAAGTCTTCGACGGCAAGACCCTGCTCCAAAATACGGCCCTGCGCTTGGATGAGGCTGTTGTTAAGACGATTGCGCCTGCGTCCGACATTCCCATCGGCGCCACCGTCCACAGGATTGAAGAAACCGTTGCCCCGGGCTTTCTGGATTTGCAGGTTAATGGTGGGGGCGGGGTTCTGCTGAACGCCTCACCCAGCGCGCAGGCCATCAGAGACATTGCAGCGGCTCACCGCGGCTTTGGAACGGTTGGGATCCTGCCCACGGTGATATCAGACGCTCCAGAGACCCTCGAAGCCGCCGTTGAGGCTGCCTTGAGCGTCCAGGGTGAAGCGGGCCTGTTGGGCCTTCACATCGAAGGCCCGCACTTGTCCAAAGTTCGGCGCGGTACCCATGCGGCGAACCATTTGCGGCCCCTGGATCAAACCACGCTGCAACACGTGCAGAGACTGCGAGCAGCGGGGGTGCCTGTGATGATCACGCTGGCGCCAGAAGTGGTCAGTCTGGAGCAGATTTCGGCGCTGGCCGCGAGCGGCGCCGTCGTCTCCATCGGGCATTCTGACGCGACCGCGGAACAAACCCGCGCCGCCCTTGATGCTGGCGCTACAGCCGGAACGCATCTCTTCAACGCCATGTCCCCTATGCTCAATCGCTCGCCCGGTGTGGTGGGCGCTTTGATCAATTCGCACGCCTTTACCGGTTTGATTGTCGATGGATTGCACGTCGCCGAAGAGATGATCGCCTTGGCCATTCGCGCCCGGCCGATCCCGGATCGCATGTTCCTTGTTTCAGACGCCATGCCGACCGTCGGCGGGCTGGACTGCTTCCAACTCTATGGTCACGATGTCTGTCTGCGCGATGGTCGTTTGATCAACGCGGAAGGTTCGCTGGCCGGGGCGCATTTGTGGCAGGGCGACGGGTTGCACAGGCTGATCAATCGGATTGGCGTTGATCCCGCTGCCGCGCTGCGAATGGCCATTTCCATTCCAGCGCAGGTCATGGGGCTGGACCCGCTCGCCCAGCTGGAAGGACGCCGCACGGACGATCTCATTCGCTTGGGCGATGACTATGAATTTGTTGGTTTCTTGAACTATGACTGACTCCGTAACTGATCCAAAAACTGGCCCAACCATCGAAATTTGCGTCGATGCGCCGAAAGATTTTGACCGAGCTGTAAGCGCACGGGTTGACCGGATCGAGCTTTGCAGCGCGTTGGCGGTTGGGGGATTGACGCCCACACCAGGCCTGTTGGCCCATGCGCGCCACTGTCCGGTCCCCGTTTATGCCATGATCCGCCCCCGTGCCGGCCATTTCCGTTTCAGCGCTGCCGAAGTTGCCAGCATGATCGAAGACATCGCTCACGTGGTGGACAGCGGACTCGCAGGGGTGGTTTTGGGCGCAAGCACCAGCGCGACTGAACCAGGGTTGGATATAGAGACCCTTGAGCGTCTTGGCCAAGCCGCTGGGCCTTTGGGCAAGACCCTGCACCGCGTGGTTGATACCCTCAGCGACCCAGTCAGTGCGATCGAACCCGCCATTGAACTGGGCTTTGAGCGGATTTTGACATCTGGAGGCGCTGATCAGGCGCTTGATGGTCTCCAAGAGCTCGCCCGGATGGTGCAGGCCGCTGCGGGCCGAATTGAAATCATGGCTGGCAGTGGGGTGAGTGCTTCGCACGTCCAGCCGCTGCGTGCGGTTGGAATTGAGGCCTTTCACGCCTCATGCGCCCGTGTGATCGATAGCAGCGGCACGCGCGCTATCGATCCTGAGGCATTCCGCAGCCTGCAAACCGCTTTGGTCGCAGCCGGGCGCAGGCGCCTTTGTAAGCCGCTCTAGTCCCCGTTTTTTATCAGCCCTAATTCCTCGCGGGCCATGACCAGTCGCGCATCGTCCGGGTCCATGCCCAGCGTCGCATGGGTTTGGGCGTCAAAGCGTTCACGGGCTTGCGCCTTGTCAAAGGCCGTCCCCAGCATCCGGTCAATCCATCCCATCCCGGCACTCACGTGAAAGGTTGCGTGATGATCCTGGAAATGATGTGCCAGATGGGTGCGCGTGATCCAGCGACCAAAACCGCCCTTGCGCACCGGTAGATGGGCAAGCGTATGGCAGTATTCATAGAACAGATAAGCGCTGATACCGCCGACAAAGGTCGCGCTGGTGCCAATCACTATGCTCGAGCTCAGCCCCACCAGTGGCCACAGCACAAGGCTATGCAGTCCCGCCACCAGAGCGGCAACCCGCACTCCATACCAGGGTGCGTCGCCCGCAAAAAAGCGTGGATCCGATGGGAATTCGTGGTGTGCGATGTGGGTGCGGTAGAGCTTGGAGAACGCCCCTTGATCCGTCGGCGGCGTGCCGTGATAGGCAAAGCGATGCAGGATGTACTCGAACAGGAATTGCAGTAGGCAACCCCACGCAATCGCAGCCAGTAGCCAGAGGCTGAAATTCACCACCAGCAGCCCCCAACCCAGCGCGTAGAACGGCATCAGGTATTGAAGATTGCGCATTCTGAACAAGTGTCCAAGCACCTCGGCCATGGCCCTATCCTTTCGGTTCAACCGCCAGTATCCCGCAAAACAACCGCTTCGAGAAGGGGCTTAGCGTGCGTCGTAGGTGAGCCGTCCGTCGCACAGGGTCAAGACGGTCTGGGTTTGCTCCATCCCGTTACGGTCCACGTTTTCCAGGTCCGATGACAGCACCGCCAGATCCGCCAGCATCCCGGCCTTGATTTGCCCTTTCTGGTCTTCAGCAAACTCGGTGTAAGCACCGACGGTGGTATAGGAACTCAGGGTCTCATCCAGCGTCTGCGACTGGTCCATCCAGCGTTCGTCAGGCTGACCGACGTAGAGCGCGGCGGCGACAGACAGCATGGGTTCAAGCGGCACAATCGGCCAATCGGTGCCAAAGGCCAGGGCTGCGCCCGCGGAGCGCAAGGTGCGCCAGGCAAAGGCGTTGTGGACTTGGTGATCGTGGTAAATCATCCCCTTGGGCATAGGCGGAAACAGGCCGGCGGCTGGGGAGTGCAGCGGCTGCATCGACGCAATTACCCCTAACTGGGCAAAGCGGGGAATGTCGCTGTCGGTGACGGTTTCGATATGCTCGATGCGGTGGCGGCTGTCGCGGCGGCCGTTTTGCTTCATGGCTGCTTCGAAACCATCCAGGGTGCGACGCACCGCGCCATCGCCGCAGCAGTGAACGCTGATCTGTAAGCCTAACCCATCGGCTTTGATCACGGCTTCATTGAAGGCTTCAGCGGTGAACACCGCCACCCCGCTGGTATCCGGACGGTCGGGGTAGGGGTCCACCATCAGGGCTGTGTAGCTGTCCATCACGCCATCCATGAACATCTTCACCCGGCCGGAGTAAAGCATCTGCGAGGTGTAGGTCTCGCGCATGAACAGGGCTTCATCGAGTTTGGACAAAGGGTGGGTGTTTCGCAGGTGGCAGGGGATCTGCACCCGGCAGAGCAAATCGCCCTCCTGTTCCAGTTCGGCCAGCAGTTCCATCTGGTAGAGGTTGCCGTCCATGTTGTGCACGCTGGTCACACCGAGTTTGGCGCAGTGCTGGAGGCCCAGTCGCAGCGCCGCTTTATCACGCTCGCGCTCTTCGGGCGTTGCAGGCGGGTTTGGGTCGTCGCCGGTGACGTAGCCCAGGAAATCGCGACCCCCCAATTCGGTAAAACGCAGCACGTGCGCAAAGGCGCTGGTTTCTAGCAGCGCGCCAGTCGCCGTGCCATCGGTGCCCATGACAATCTCGCCATCAGGTCCGGTCGGCCCACCATGCAGAATGCCCGCCATTTCGAGCGCTTTGGTGTTCGCCCAAACCGTATGATGGTCGGCGGCCATGATCGCAAAAGGCCGGTCTGGCATGACCCGATCCAGGGCGTGGCGGTCCAAGGGTGTGTCTGGACCCAGCAGAAAATAGCCCGCGCACACGGCATAGAGCAGCACGTCGTCGGGCTTGCGTTGGCTTTCGGCGCGAACAGCATCAGTCAGTGCTGCCTCCCCGGAGATATCGGCAAGGTTCAGGCAATCCAGCTCACCCGAGCCACCGAACAAATGTACGTGGCTATCGATGAAGCCCGGAACAACGGTCTTACCACCGGCATCAATAATCTGGGTATCTGGCCCGCCCAGTGCTGCGAGATTGTCGTCGCCCACGGCCATGATACGGTTTCCTCGTATCGCTATAACGGACGCCCTGGGGCGATCGGGGTCTATGGTCAGGGCTTTGGCGTTGACGATGAGGATGTCGGCACGTTCAGACATGGTGCTGTGGGCTCCCTTGCAGGTCTCTTGCGGCCATGGGTTTGTGCCTTGGAGCAATCAAGGCTTTCCAAGTGCCGCTGATTGCTTTCAACATGACCCGAGACCGGATTGTTGCCAATAAGGAAGATGTGATGAAACAGGACTATTTGAAACAGGATGCGACGGGACTTGCCGCTTTGGTTGCCACTGGACAGGTTTCATCAACCGAGCTGCTGGATACGGCGCTGGACCTGAGTGCAGCGCTAAACCCGTCTTTGAATGCCGTTGTGGTTGATGGCGCGGCTGTGGCGCGGCGCAGCATTGCGGAGGGTTTGCCTGAGGGTCCGTTTCACGGGGTGCCGTTCCTGATCAAGGATCTCGGGATGGCGGCTGTCGATTTTCCCACCAATAACGGCTCAAAACTCACGCCCAACATGCGCTGGCCGGTCGATTCTGCCATGTACGAGCGCGTACGGGAGACCGGTGTCGTTACCTTTGGTCGCACCGCCTCGCCAGAGTTCGGTGTCGGGCCGGCGACCGAGGCGCAGGTCTATGGCGGTCCAACCCGCAACCCGTGGAACCTTGACCACACCCCGGGCGGTTCCTCGGGCGGGTCAGGGGCCGCGGTGGCGGCGGGGATCGTGCCGTCGGCGCATGGCTCAGATGGCGGCGGGTCGGTGCGGATTCCGGCCTCGTCCTGCGGTCTGGTTGGCTTCAAACCAACCCGTGCGCGCTTGCCCTCCGGCCCGCTCAGTGGCGAAGGGTGGGGTGGTATGGCGATTGACGGCTTCATCACGCGGTCCCTGCGCGACAGCGCAGCCTTTCTGGATGCCTGCACGGGAATGGACTTGGGCGCGCCCTATAGCGCGCCGCCGATGTCCGGCACCTTTCAACAGGCGATGCAGCGCGACGCCAAGCCGCTGCGGATCCGGTATTGCACCACCACCTTGGCCGGTGAGCCGATCCACCCCGAGTGTCAGGAAGCGGTCCACAAAACTGTGCGTCTGCTTGAAGGCTTGGGCCACGAGCTCGAAGAGCTGCGCATCCCGCCGAGCCTGATGGTTGAGGATATGATGCACGCCTGGACCAAGATTGTCGCTTGCGGCACCGCGCTGTCAGTCACCAAATCGCTCAAGGGCCAGCCTCTGGTGCGCAGTCAGGTAGAGGGCGTGACGTGGGGCGCGGTGGCCTACGCGCGACAAGTCTCGGGTGAGGACTATCTCGATGCCGTCAATGAGGTCCACGCCTTTGGCCGACGAATGGCCGCTTTGCTGACGGAGTTCGACGTGTTGGTGACGGCGACCCTTGGGGAACCGCCCGCGCCCGTGGGGCAGCTCAAGCCGGACAACGAGGATTTCTGGGAATACCGCAATGGTCCGGGCGGAGTGTTTGAATATTCACCCTTCTGCGCGGTCTACAACGCCAGTGGTCAGCCCGCGGTCTCGCTGCCGCTGCACTGGTCAGTCGATGATCTACCCGTTGGCGTGCAATTGGGTATGCGCTTTGGCGCGGACGAAGAACTGATGACCCTGTGCGCGCAGATCGAACAGGCGGCGCCCTGGTATGCTAAGCAACAACAATTGATCAGCACCTTGTCGCCGGTGAACTAGGTCTCAACCCGCAGCGGTTCCGCCCGCCTCGGTCAGGAGCGTTATCCATGGGAAGAATGAGTCCGGTCGAAATTCTAATGGCGCTGACCGTACCTCTGGTGTGGGGGATGGGGTTGGTACTGGCCAAGGGGGCGATCGAGCAGTTTCCGCCGATATTGCTGATGGGGTTCCGCTTCACCCTGACGGCGCTGCTGTTGGTTTGGTTCGTCCCGATCCCGCGCAAGAATCTTGTCTGGCTGTTTTTCACCGCGATCGTGGCCAGCGCCATCCAATACAGCCTGACCTTCACCGGCCTGAAAGGCCTGGACGCGGGCATTGCGGCGCTGATTGTCCAGCTAGAGGTGCCGTTCTTGGTCATCCTTGGCGCGCTGTTGCTGGCAGAACGACCTCAACCACGTCAATGGGTTGGGATCGCCGTTGCCTTTATCGGCGTCGCTCTGATCGCCAATCCATCCACATTCAACGGTAGTCTGGTGCCTGTGGCGCTGGTTATCGGCGGCGCGATGAGCTGGGCGCTGGGGCAGATCATGGTCCGTCGGATGAAGGCCATTTCCGGCCTGACAGTGACCGCCTGGACGGCTGTGTTCGCCGCGCCGCAGCTGTTTGTGATGTCTGCGCTTTTTGAAAACGGGCAAGTCGAGGCGGTTCAGCAGGCTCAGCCGATTGTGTGGGTCGCTGTGGCCTATCTGGGTATTGTCATGACGGCCTTTGGCTATTTCCTATGGAACACCTTGATCCGCCGCCACGATGTGGGTCGGGTTGCGCCGTTTCTGCTGTTGCTGCCACTCTACGCCTCGCTCGGCGGCATGTTTTTCCTGGGCGAGCGGCCTACCGTGATCAGTATCATCGGTGGCGCGATCATCCTCTTCGGTGTTGGCATAATTACCATTCAACGCCGCGCGCGCACGGCTGAAGATTGACCCATTGCTCAAGCGCGCGGCACTGTGGCTCGGTTCGCCCCGCGCGCCTGTTCTTGGCGCCTATCTCACCACTGCAAAGCCGCCGCCAGACTGGACGACCAGCATTTGCCGGCATCGCCCCTGAAGGTTTGTCGCCATCCATACGTGTCCCCGACGCGTGCTCTGACTGGTCGCCTCTCCGGGTAATAGGCGGCTGACCAAGCGGCGATTTCCGTTCGTATCTATCCTGAAAATGGCGCGCTGTGATTGGGTTTGGTTGACGATCTGCAGCGTGACTGTGCCCAGACCATTCTTTGATTTTGCCTTGCGCTCCAGTCCGCACGACATAGGCTTGCCACCGCTGGCGGGTAACTCAAGGCTAGACACCGTCTTGCTGCTGCTATTGTCGCTGCTTTTACTGCCGCTATTGCTGCTGCTGCTATCGCTATTGCTGCTATCGCTATTGCTGCTGCCACTGGCGCAGAAGTTTCGCATGATCGTGGGTCCTGGCGATCCGGAGGGCGCGCCTGTCTCCACGTAGATCGGCCCGGCGGCCTCGACATTAATGTTCACCCCAGAAAACCCCGTCAGCAAATGGTATATGGTCGAGGTTCTGTTTCCGGGAATGGTGAAGCTGTAATGTCCATCGTCGTTCTTACTGGCCAAGGACCGATGATAGTTTCCGCCGTTACGGAACTCGACAGTGGTGCGATCCGGGGTGCCGCTGGCGGAGACGGTCACCGTCAAATCGCCCTGGCCCCGCCGACACGTGAAGTTAACGCCATCGCCCATGGCAAATGTGCCTCGATCGCTCTGGATGATGGTTTCCCACCATTGATCGGCGTAGGCCTGAGCCTGGGCGAGGGGGGCTATGCCAAGCACAAGCGTGCTCAAAACCACTCTTAACCAAAGACCTCGTTTCATGACCCCACGCTCCCTCGGACAATGTTTGACCAAAGTAGTTTAGACCAAGTTGATCCCGGTTGAGCAGGCTAAAACCCTATAAAGAGGCGATAAAAACGTGAAAAGCCTGTGCAAAAGGGGTGGTTTTAGGAGTTTAAGTTATTTTTGCCGACTTTGCAGGATTGGGGCGGGTGTAAGCCAGGATCACGAACACCAGAGCCGCCGTAAGGGCAACCAGCATGAATCCATGCGGCGACCAGGCGCGCAGCCCCGCCCCAGCCATGGGCGGACCAACGACATTGGATGCCGTGTAGACGAAGACCACAGCACCATTGGCCGCGGCGAGCGCAGACCCGCTTAGCCGATGACCCAGATCCGCAAGCGCCAGCGAATAAAGCGCCCAAACGGCGCCGCCATAGACGAACAGCAGCGGCACCAGCAGCACCAGATTGACCCCGACCACGATGATCAACACAGGGCAAATCAGTGAAATTAATCCGCACAGCCGCATGGTTTGCCGAAGACCAACGCGGTCGGCCATCGCGCCGATCGGGAATTGCAGGACGACGTTTCCGATCATCATGCAAGACACAAGAACCATCGCCATCACCATCGAGAGCCCCTGATCCGTACTCCATAGAGGCAGGAAGGTCGCGTAGGTCATATCCGCGACGGCGGCCAGAACGACCGCGCAAAACACCACCGGCATGGTGAAGATCACAGACAGAAATGCAGGTGCCTTTTCATCTGGGAACCGCGGCGCAAATCGCAGGATTGGCAGCATTGGAAGGATGGATAGAAAAGACAGGATCGTGAAAGCCGCGATGGCCAGGTCGAGCTGGGTTTCGAACAAGGTCAGCAGCAGTGGACCGAGGGCAAAGCCTCCTGCGATGGCTGCGCCATAGATCGCTGTCGTACGCGCCCGCCACCGCGAATTGGTCGCCAGATTGATCCAGGTTTCGCCCAGAACCCAGGGCACTGCTGTAGCCAGTCCGCTGAGCAGGCGCAGCACGATCCAGGCCGCTTTGGAATCGGTAAAGGGCATCAGAGCCAGTCCGGGCAGGGTGGCAAGACTAAACACCAGGATCGCCGTTCCAAGCCCCATGGCGGAGGCGATGCGGGAGACCAGCGGCGCAACAAGCATGATCCCCAGCGGCTGTGCTGCGACGATGATGCCAATCATCACTTCGCTGGTGCCAAAACCATCTTGTTTGAGTGCGATCCAAGGGATGATTCCTCCCAAGGACACCCCGACCATAAACACGCTGACAGAAAGTGCCCCGATGATGAAAATGCGTTGACGGTCGGTTAAGGCTGGCGATGGTGCGGACGCGGCCTCAACCATGGACGTTCATGGCCTTCAGGATGGTGCTTCGATCGATTTCACCGACAATGACACCCGCGCTGTCGACGACTGCAAAGGGCTTATCGGTTTCGGCAGCCTGAGCGATGATGGAATCAATTTTCTCGCTGGCTTTCACGCTGTGGGCCGGGTCAAGGTCGTTGCTGGCCGGGCGCATGACTTTGCCAACGGAGAGCACCTTGTAACGCGGTACGTCCTCGGTGAAGTCGCGTACATAGTCATCAATTGGATTGGCCACGATCTCTTCAGGCGTACCAATCTGAACGATTTCCCCGTCCTTCATGATGGCGATTTGATCCCCCATTTTGATGGCTTCAAGAAAGTCGTGAGTGATGAACACCAGCGTTTTCTTTAGCGTATCCTGCAGCCCCAGCAGCTCGTCCTGCATCTCTCGCCGGATCAGGGGGTCGAGTGCAGAAAACGGTTCGTCGAAGAACAAAATTTCGGGGTCCGTTGCCATAGCGCGGGCAAGTCCCACGCGCTGCTGCATACCGCCGGAAAGTTCTCGCGGGAAGCGCTCGCCCCAGCCGGCCAGACCGACCAGATCGAGGATTTCATTCGCCCGCTTGGTACGATCCAGCTTACCCACGCCGCGTACCTCCAGCCCATAGGAGATATTTTCAATCACGTTGCGATGCGGGAACAGGCCGAAATGCTGGAAAACCATTGCGACTTTGGAGCGACGCAACTCGCGCAGATCCTTCTGGTTCAGATCCCGAACCTCGTGACCATCAATGGAAATTTCACCGCCTGTGGGTTCGATCAGCCGCGTCAGCGTGCGCAAAAGGGTCGATTTACCAGAACCGGAAAGTCCCATGATTACAAAGCACTCGCCGCGCTTTACCTCAAAGGTCACGTCTTTGACTGCAACCACATGTCCGGTCTCTGCTTGCACCTCGTCACGCGATTTACTGCGGTCATGGGTCTCAAGGACTTGTGCGGCATTGTTGCCGAAAATTTTCCAGACGTTCTTGGCCGTGATCATCATTTCCAAACCAGTTTCTCCGGGCTCTGCGCCTCAATAAATTGCGTTATTCTGACAGGTTCAGGCGCTCCAGGGTGTGGTTTGCCACCCTTTTTTTCACCATTTATCATCACTTCTTCCTAGGCATTTGGCATGAAAGGCGGTTTAGTATCAATGCATAGGTTCACGTGACCACAGATCGTGGTCATTTCTTAGGAGGAGAGAAACTATGAAAATGCTAAAAGTCGTCGCTCTCGGCGCAACAATGATTGCATCTACCTTTTCGTTCAACACCGCTGCCCAGGCGCAGGGACGCTTAAACGCTGCTGTTGCTGACTGGACGGGCGCAATTGTTACCTGTCGTATCGTGACCACGATTCTTGAGCGGGAATACGACTACAAAATCACGCACGTTGAACTCCCATCGGGTAACGCAACCATGGAAGCCATTGCAGGTGGCGACATCGATATGGGTTGCGAATACTGGCCTTCTTACAACCCGTCCAAGGGCGAGTGGTTCGAAGAGTGGGGCGGCCCCGGTGTGATCAAGATTGTTGGCCCTACCGGCGTTGTTGGTAAGTCCAGCTACTACGTACCGCGTTACCTGGTCGAAGGCGACAATGCTCCAGCCAAGGACCTGAAGTCTTTTGCTGATCTGGCAAACTACGTTGACCTGTTTGCGACAGTCGAAACCGGTGGCAAAGGCCGTCTGATTGGTTGCCCAGCGCTGAACTGGGAGTGTGATGACCAAGGGCGTGCGGATGCATACGGTGTTGATTTTGAAGCCGTTGTTCTGGGTTCTGAGACCGCTTTGTGGGCGGAAATGCAGGGCGCTTACAAGCGTGAGGAGCCGTTTGTGGCCTACGCTTGGGAGCCACACTGGATCCACGCTGAACTCGATCTCGTAAGCCTTGAGCTCGACAGCTACGGTGACGGTTCTGCTTGGCCAAAGTCTGGTTGGGCTGAAGACGTGACCATCCACTATGCTGCAGATCGCGTATTCGGCAAGCACGACGAAGCGTTGGCCATGATCGCGAATTCTCGCATCACGAACGACGTTCAGGCTGGCCTGATCTATGCAATTGACGTTGAAGGCCGTGAGCTTGAGGACGTTGTTGACGAGTGGCTCGATGCCAACGAAGACACCTGGAGAACTTGGATGCAGTAATTCTGCGTTCGACCCTTCTTTTTAGGGGCGTTAAAAACGGGCCGTTGCGAGAGCAGCGGCCCGTTCTTTTTTGGCTGTGTTGTATTGTGTGACCCTGATCCTGCCCCTAGCCCAAACCCTGAGCCTCAGGCAAGCAGGCGACCTAATCCGGTGATCATGGCCCGGTATTTTGCGCTGCTGATCAAAGCCCCAGCGCCTTGCGCTGCCGGGCGGTCGCAGCGCTGGTCAAGCGGTCCAACATCACCGCCACCAGCACAATCCCGATCCCACCGACCAGTCCCGCGCCCGTGTCGGCCATCGTCATCGCCTGGAACACCACCAGCCCCAGCCCTTCGCCCGCTACCATCGGTGTAATGACCTGCATAGCCAGTGCCATCGCAATCGCCTGGTTGACCCCCAGCATGATCGAGGGGCTTGCCATGGGCAGCTTGACCTTCAGCAGCGACTGCGTCGGGGTTGAACCGTAAGCATCGCAAACCTCGTTCACCTGCGTTGGAACCTGTTTGAGCCCCAGCATCGTCATTCGGACCATTGGCGGCAGCGCGTAGATCACCGTTGCGATGATTGCCGTAACCTTGTTCCCGCCAAACAGCATCAGCACCGGGATCAGGTAAACGAAAGTCGGCATGGTCTGCATGGTATCGAGGATCGGTGTCAGAATGCGTTCCAGCGTGCGGTTATAGGCCGCGAATATCCCGGTCGGCATGCCGATCACCACGCACACCAGAACCGAGGCGAGCGTGGCGGCGATTGTCTCCATAGTTGGCACCCAGATGTTGCCAACCCCGGTGAGGAACATCAGGAACGAAACCACAGCCGCAAAGCGCCATCCACCGGCCGCCCAAGCCATCACGAACAGCGCCCCCAGTGCATAGAACCATGGCAGCCCCACCAGAAATTTTTCCAGTGGATCGAGCAGATAGAGGA
>PAHJ01000080.1 GCA_002705565.1 Geminicoccus sp.
CACCGACCTGACGCCCGAGAAGGACGGGGTGCTGGTGCACAACATGGAAGACGACGTCATTCGTGGGGCGACCGTGGCCCACGGCGGCGAGATCACTTTCCCGCCGCCACCGCCTAAGGTGCAGGCCATCGCGGCGAAAGCCGCGCCCGCTGCTCCGGAAAAGACAGCCGAAGAGCGCGCTGCCGAAGAAGCCGCTGCGGCCCGCCGTGCCGGGGTGCAGCAAATCGGACTTATCGGCATTGGCTCAATTGCACTGCTGGCACTGGGGCTGGTCGCGCCAGCGTCGTTCCTGCAGCACTTCGTGGTTTTCGTACTGGCGTGCTTTGTCGGGTTCCAGGTGATCTGGAACGTCAGTCACGCCTTGCACACGCCCTTGATGGCCGTAACCAATGCGATTTCCGGTATCATCATCATTGGCGCCTTGTTGCAGATTGGGACCGGCAATTGGCTGGTCTGGGTATTGGCAGCGATATCCGTGCTGATTGCCACCATCAACATCGTCGGCGGGTTCATGGTGACCCGGCGGATGTTAGCAATGTTCCAGAAATCCTGAATGTAGAGTGGAGGCTTTAGACATGTCCATGGGACTTCAAACCACCGCCTATATCGTGGCGATTATTCTGTTCATCCTGTCGCTGGGCGGCCTGTCCAACCAGGAAAGCGCCAAGCGCGCGGTCTGGTATGGCATCTTTGGTATGGCGTTGGCCGTGATCGCGACGCTCGCGGGACCGGCGATGAACCTGTCGTGGGTTCTGGTGCCGCTCCTGCTTGTCGGCGCGGTTATCGGTGCGGTTGTCGGGCAACGGGTTGAGATGACGGGCATGCCACAGCTCGTGGCGGCTCTGCACTCCTTTGTCGGCTTGGCGGCTGTTTTCATCGGCTTTAACTCTGATTTCGTCGGTACGCATGATCTGACGCGGGCTGAAGTGGTCATCCACGAGATCGAGATCTTCCTTGGCGTTTTCATTGGTGCGGTAACCTTCACCGGCTCGATCATCGCTTACGGCAAACTCGCAGGTTCAATTGATGGCAAGGCGCTTGTCATTCCCGGCCGGCACCTCTTCAACGGTGCGATTATCCTCGCCTCATTGGTGTTGCTGGTCCTGTACATGAACCATGCGGGCAGCTGGACGCTGTGGGTGATGGCGGTGTTGGCGCTGGTGTTGGGTATCCATCTGGTGATGGCCATCGGCGGCGCAGACATGCCGGTGGTCGTGTCGATGCTGAACAGCTACTCCGGCTGGGCGGCGGCGGCGACCGGGTTCCTGTTGGGGAACGACCTGCTGATTGTGACTGGCGCACTGGTTGGCTCCAGCGGTGCGATCCTGTCCTACATCATGTGCAAGGCCATGAACCGCTCCTTCATCTCGGTGATTTTGGGCGGCTTTGGGAATGGCGGCGGCGCACAGATGGAAATCGAGGGCGAACAAGTCGCTATCGAGGTTGGCGGCGTGGCTGAGGCTCTGGCTGAGGCTAAGTCGGTCGTCATCGTTCCGGGCTACGGTATGGCCGTGGCTCAGGCTCAGCAATCGGTTTCCGAACTGACTCGCCGCATGCGCGCCCAGGGCAAGAATGTTCGCTTCGCCATTCACCCCGTCGCAGGACGCTTGCCCGGCCATATGAACGTGCTGCTGGCCGAAGCCAAAGTACCCTATGACATCGTGCTTGAAATGGACGAGATCAACGACGATCTGCCCAACACGGATGTTGTAATTGTCGTTGGCTCCAACGACATCGTAAACCCAGCAGCCCAGGACGACCCCAACTCACCGATTGCTGGGATGCCGGTGCTCGAAGTCTGGAAGGCGGATCAAGTATTCGTGCTGAAGCGCGGTGCAGGGACAGGCTATTCGGGTATCGAAAACCCGCTGTTTTTCAAGGAAAACACCCGCATGTTCTACGGCGATGCGAAAGCCTCTTTTGACGCGTTGCTGGGTCATTTCAAAGCATCCTGACCGATGGCGAGGGCAGAACGGTAAAGAGATCGGGGGAGAGGCAGTTCCAGTCTCTTCCCCTGCTTCAACAAAAAAGCGGAAACCACACGCGCCTCTTCGTGATTCATGATCACAGGCCCGTTGCTTATGGATGCTACCCCCGCTTCATGCTTCGCGCCCGAGACTCCGCGGAATTTTGCCGAAAAACGGCACTTGCATTACAGCGCATTTCCTAAAACAGGGCCGCAAACCGGGTGTTGTAACTTGCTGGACGGGCAGAATTGCTACTGTTCACAGTAAAAATATATCCGATAAAACAAAAAACATCATATATCTTGTGTCTGGGCGCATGCTGGTTTTAAGGTGCGCACCGAGCGGGAACGCACGTGCGCGATTTGCGAAGGCGAAGTGGGTGCTGCGGGTGAGTTTTTTGGGCAGATCAAGCTGCGATCAGGCAGGAAAGGAAGGGATGTGATTGAACCGTTGCGCGTGGGCCTGATTGGTTGCGGTCGGATCTCCGATATTTACATCCAGAATTGTCAGTCCTTTCCTGAAATCGAGCTGGTCGCCTGTGCCAGTCTTGATCTGGCAGAGAGCCAAGCCAAAGCGGCGGAGCACGGGGTTCCCAAGGCCTGTGGTCCGCAAGACATCTTTGACGACGCGAGCATCGAAGCGGTGCTCAATCTCACCATTCCCGCCGCCCATGCTGAAATCACCCTCTCTGCGCTTAACGCTGGAAAGCATGTCTATTCCGAAAAGCCCTTTGCAACCACGTTGGCCGACGGTCAGGCAATCCTTGATCAGGCTGTGACCAAAGGGCTGTTAGTGGGCAATGCGCCGGATACCTTCCTGGGTGGACGCTGGCAGACCTGTCGCGAGATGATTGATCAGGGCGTTATCGGTAAGCCTATTGGCGTGCAGGTCTTTGTGGGCACCCATGGCGTGGAACGCCATAACCCCAACCCAGACTTTTACTACCAGACCGGCGGGGGTCCGCTGCTGGATTTGGGGCCCTATTATCTGACCGCCCTGGTATTCCTGCTCGGCCCTCTTAGCCGCGTATCTGGTCTGGCGCGGCGAACCTTTGACCGGCGGCAAATCGAAAATGGTCCGCGCAAGGGTGAATGGATGCCCGTGGAAGTCGATACGCACGTCATCAGCCAACTGGAGTTTGACGCTGGCAGCATCGGTTCAATGACGATGAGCTTTGATGTCTGGGACAGCGAAACACCACGGGTTGAGATCTATGGCGAAGAGGGAACCCTGTGCATCCCTGATCCGGATCCGGTTTTTGGCGCCAATATCTTTGGCGGTGAGGTCTGGTATCGTCAGCGCGCCTCCAGCCGATGGAGCTACCAGCCTCGACCCCAAGGGCGTGACGATTGGCTGGTTGCTGAGAATGCCTTTGGCTTCAATCAAAATTCGAGGGGCGTAGGCCTGTTGGATTTGGCCTACGCCGTCCGCGAAAGCCGTGCACCTCGTGCGGATAGTGGACTGGCACAGCACGTTCTGGAAGCCATGTTGACCATCCTGGATTCGGCCCAAACGGGTGGCTCGATGCTGCCGCTGGACACACGCTGCACGCGCCCAGAACCCCTGCCGCGAACCTTTTCACAGAGACCCCTGCCATGACCCTGCACGCCATCAACATCGGACGGCCCTTCTTTGAAATCACGCTGATCGAGGGTGAAGACACTTTTGAAGTCGGTGGCAGCGCCATTGTTCTGAACCTGTCACAAAGCCCCCTGAAGCTTGAGGCGCAGCAGCTGGCGTCACTCCAATCCGGCATTGTTCGATCCGCCACCTTGCACGAGGTCAACTGGGCGGTGGTGATCGAGGGGTTTGAGGACTACGAGGACGAAGCCGCCTTTTGCGCTGAGGTGCGCCGGACCTGGCCTTCTGCCTTTGATATGCGCGGCGAAGAACGCCTGCGCGGGGTGGAGCACTACATGTCCCCCAAAGTTCGGATCGGCGAGGTTGCCTTGAGCCTTTACCACTCCGCATCTGTACCGCTGAACGTCGGCCTGCACCGCGACCATCCGTTCTGCCCGGTTCCAGGGTTCCGTGAAGTCCACACGCAACTTGTTGGTTTCGGCAAGATGCAGCAGTGCCGGGAGCGGGACCTGTCCACGCTGTATCTGGAAGAATATCTCGCGCCAGGGACCACGCATCGGCCCATGTATGACGCGGCGGGAAACTACCCTTGGCACCAGTTCGAAACCATCACACCGAGCATCTTCATGGCCGTCGAATTGTTGCCAGCAGAGGCCTTACACCTGTTGGAGGATGTGAATTGATGTCGTCTTTGCTGCCCGCCGGTTTTGCCGATATGGCCCGGTTTCCGGCTCTGTCACGTCGGCTGCGACTGGGCGTGGTTGGTGGAGGACGGATTGCCGGCACGCAGGCCATTGCCGCTCGGCTTTCAGACCACTGGGACGTGGTCGCAGGCGCGCTGTCTTCCCGACCCGAGGACGCCCGGGAACGGGCAGCGGCCTTCTTCATCGATCCCCAGCGCTCCTATGCCAGCTTCGAAGCCATGGCGCACGCCGAAGCGGCGCGCGATGATGGGGTTGATGCGGTCATGATCACCACGCCTAACCACCTGCATTTCGCGGCCGTTGAGGCTTTTTTAAAGGCCGGAATTCCGGTGCTCTGCGACAAACCACTGACCAATGAGCTCGACGAAGCCCGCGGTTTGGTGGCGTTGGCGGAGCAGACCGGAGAGGTCTTTGGCGTGTCCTACGTCATGTCCTGCTACCCTATGGTCCGGCAGGCGCAGGCCTTGGTGCGCGCGGGCGAGGTTGGTGTGATCAATCAGATCCATGTGGAGTTCATGCAGGATTGGATGGTGCCTGAAACCGCTGGTCAGGCCCCGCATGAGCAATGGAGGTTGGACCCGAAGCGCTCTGGAGCGACCTCGACCGTTGGCGACATCGGCACCCACGCCGCGCATCTTGCCCAGTTCGTTTCCGGCCTGACTCTCACCGACCTACGCGCAGATTTTCACGTCTGCGGACATCCCAAAACCCTCGAAGACACGGCCTTCATGATGACGCGCTATCAGGGGGAGGTGCCGGGAACGCTGCTGGCTACCCGCCTCGCGCCGGGTAACCGAGGGGGGTTACGCGTGCGGATATTCGGGTCTGAAGGCGGAATAGAATGGGACATGGAGAACGCCGAGCGGCTTAAACTCGCGCGCTTTGGTCACCCAGACCAGATCTTCACGCGCGGGCAGGGCCACGGCATTACGGCGGCGGTCGAGCGCTTTACGCGGACAGGTCGTGGGTTTCCGGAAGGCCTGATCGAAGCCTGGGCCAATCTTTACACCGAGTTCGCCATGGCCGTCGCGCTCCGCCAGGACGGCCTTGAAAGACCCCAGGGCTGGTTAGGCCTGCCAGAGGTTCGTGACGGTGCAGCAGGGGTTGCTTTTGTCGATGCAGCGGTGCGTTCGAGCGTCAGCGGCGCATGGGTCGAGGTCGAGACTGTCGCGTGATCTATGAGGATCTGCCGTTAAGGTCCAGCAACTCTTCGAACAAGCCTGAGTGATCCCGGTTGCCGCCACCCATGTGCTCGACATAGCGCTGATACCGGCCTTCGAGGATACTGACCAACGGCAGGGTTAGGCCTAGCTCTTGTGCGGCTGCGAGCACGTTGCGCATGTCTTTGAGTTGAATTGCCGAGGGCCCGCCGGGGACAAAATCGCGTCGGGCCATACGACTGCCGTGTTGTTGCAGGATCGTGCTGTCGGCAAAGCCCCCGCGCAAGGCTTCTCGCATGGCGTCGGTATCCACACCTCCGGCCTCCAGAAACATCTGGGCTTCAGCCACAGCAGCGATTGTGATGCCAACAATGGCTTGGTTGGCCAACTTGCACATTTGGCCTGCGCCGCTGGGGCCGACGTGGACCGGCTGCCCCATGGTGCTTAGAATGGACTTGGCTTGGGCGAACGTATCGGGATCTCCGCCGATCATGATGGCGAGCGTCCCGGCCTCTGCTCCCTTGGTGCCGCCAGAAACAGGTGCGTCGAGGAAGCTGACATCGTACTCGGCCAGACGGGCCGCTGCGGCTTTGGCCTCATCCGCGCGCGTGCTGGACATGTCCACCCAGATTGCGCCGGGCTTGAGGAAGGGTAGGCTGTTCTCAATCAGCGGGCTCAAAACTGTGCCGTCGGTCACGATCGAGATGATCATATCCGCCTGTCCCGTGGCATCGGTGGCCGAGCCGGCGAGTTCTACCCCGAAGCCGGTGAGGCCCTTGGCTTTATGGGCTGTGCGGTTCCAGGCCACCACGCGATATCCGGCCTGCGCCAGATTGCGTGCCATGGGAAAACCCATCAACCCTGTTCCTAGAAAAGCGATTGTCCCCGTCATCTTCGCTGTCTCTTTCGCATGCCTGTTTTTGTCCGTGGTGGCAGTATGCCAGCAGCGGACCCGTCTCGCAAAGGCTCGTCAGAAGGTGAGTGGTTAGAGGCTACCGTCTTTCATCGCTTCGAGCGTATGCACCAGACCCTTGTGAATGTGCTCCCGCAGTGCAGCGCTGGCGGCGCGAGGGTCGCGGTTTATGGCAGCATCGAAAATTGCTTCGTGTTCGGCGACGGCGTCAGCCCCCCGATAGGTGAGAACCAGCATCTGATAGCGCAGATACTTGTCATAGAGCACCCCGTGAAGCGCCAGTAAGTTGGTGTTGGCACAGGCCTGGATCAGGGCAAGATGGAATTCGCGGTCCAGCCGTTTCCATTGTTCTTTGTTGGAAAAGTCACCCGCCAGCAGCAGGTTTTCCACGCGGTGCAGCTTGTGGTGTGCGGCGACCAGATTGCCTTCCCAGTCGGCGTCACCCTGTTTGATCGATGCTGACAGGGCGGAACATTCGAGCAGGATACGCAAGTCGGCGATTTCGGTCAGATCCTCAGCGGATACCGGAACCACGAAAAACCCGCGCTGTTCCATGGCGTCAACAAAGCCTTCGCTGGCCAACCGGTTCAAGGTCTCTCGCAGCGTGGACATGCTGGTTTCATAGCGCTCCTTCAGGCCGTTGAGCTTGAGTTTGCTGCCCGGGGCCAGATCCCCGAAAATAATATCTCGCTTGATGCGTAAATACGTCTCGGATCCGACGGTAGTACTGACCTTTTCCAATTTTCAACCTTTCCCAACCTTTGCTCTGTTTAGCCCTCTCAAAGCCAGTCAGCAACGCACGGCGCGGCAATGGGGTTATTTTTCCAGCTTTTGGTGGAATAATTCTAATCCGAAGCCGACCGATGGTGCGGATTGGGGCGCCTTGAAGCCTGTTTGTTTGGCGCGCGGGCGGGAGGGCGTGTTCGATTGGAAAGAAGGAGCGGCCCCTACAACCGCTCCTTATCCATGGTTTGCATCGGCGTTCTGAGCTACCGCTGCGCCTCGTCCGTCGTCTGGTGCCGAGGGTTAGAAACGCTTTCCCGCGACGAGCCAACCATATCCCATGGCTCCGAACCGGCGAATGCCAATCCCGATGGACCTCTTGCCCGTCTGTCGTGCTCGGGGGGTGAGGTGACAGACCGAGAGGAGGGGGAGGAGGTCCTCATGGGATGAGAAAAAGCCTGAGCCTCGACTAAGACAGCAGCGAGACCTTAGCCAGACAACTTCGTGTCGGAATTTGTCACACAAAAAGGCATGCTGACGCCGTTTCTTGCCGCTTCCGGCCGCGCGCACTAGCCGCGGTTGATCGTACCGCCGTGCTTATCCGCCCAGGCTTTGACCCGGTGGTCCATCGCCCGGAACCATAGCGGCGGGATCAGGGCCAGCACAAAGGAACCCGGATAGCCCGACGGCAGGGTCGGCACGTCATCGAAGGTCCGCAGCACTTGATAGTCACGCCAGGCGTGGGCGTGGTGATCACTGTGCCGTTGCAGGTTGAACAGCAGAGCATTGGAAAACCACTGGTTGGCGTTCCAAGAGTGAATGGGGCGAACGGGTTCGTAGTGCCCATGCGCTGTCCGACCTCGACCTAGCCCGTAGTGTTCCACATAGTTGGCCTGGCTGAGCATTAGCCAGCTGACAAGGTGATGAAGGGCGATCAGCGGGATCATCCACGGGCCAAAGACGACGACTAACGGCAGCATAAGGACCACGGACAGCAGCCAGATTTGTAGCAGCTGGTTGCTTGGATGCCAGAAGCCACGTTTCTTGAGCCGCTGGCGTTCCAACTCAATGGCACCCCAGACCGCGCCAGGCACCTCGCGCAGGGCAAAGGCGTAGAAGGACTCTCCCAGTCGCGCGCTGGCACAGTCTTCCGGCGTTGCAACGCGGCGGTGGTGTCCAGCGTTGTGTTCGAGGCTGAAGTGACCGTAGCCCACCAATGCGTTGGCAAGTTTGGCGGTTCGCTTGTCTAGCTTCTTTCCCGAATGACCCAATTCGTGTGCGACGTTGATAACGGTGCCGTGGTAGAGCCCGGTTCCCACCATCAGCAGCACCAGCCAACCCCAGTGCAGCCCACTGCCGTCCGCTTGCGGCAACATCATCCCCGTCGATATGAGCACAAGGTAAATGCTGAAGGCATAAATAGGCAGGGTGAGGTAGAGCAGGGCCTTGAAGTAGGGATCCTTTTCGACCGCTTGTTCTTGAGCTTCGGTCAGGTTCGCGCTGTCCCGGCCCAGAAACAGGTCCGCGATGGGGAACGCCCCATAGATGATCAACGGCAGGGCGACAAACACCCACGGCGAGCCAGTGGACCAGAACCACAGCATAATCAGCGGTACGATGAGCACCGCAACAAACCCCACGACCCAGCGCAGCCGAAAGTAGCGTGGCAGATTGGTCTCGGGGCTTGGATGGGTCATCGCTGTCATTGGACAAGCATAAAGGATCCGTTGGCCCTAAGAAAGGCCCCTTCGTTAACTCTGATACTGCGGCCAAGCGGGATTCACAGTGGCTTCTTTGGACGTTTTGCCTCTTTTTGCGATAGATCGCATTGGATTCAGCAATTTTTGCAGCGTATTTCTTTTCAGCAGCGCAACAGACGAAACGTCGCGACATCGTCTGTTTCCGTAAAAAAAGCCCCCGAAAACCTGACGTTACGTGGACCTGCCAAAACCGTTTGCGTCAACCGCATCACGCCGAGCCTCACAAATCGGAAACAGCGGTGCGGCAACCGAAACCAAGTCAACCGGCGCTATCTCCCCCTTCACGGAGCGCCACACCACAAGAGGATAAACCCATGTTCTTCAAGTCCGCTCTCAAGCTCGCTGCAATCGCATCCCTGGTCGCTACGACCTCCATCACCATCTCCACCCCCGCTCATGCGTGGTTCAACACCTCCAACATCAACCAGTTCGGCACCGGCCACGTGGTCGGCGGTGGTCAAGCTGGGGCTTTCAACCACATGGAATTCTATCAGGACGGCTGGGGTAACACTTCGATCGCGACTCAGGACGGTTGGGGCAACGAGACTGTCATCGGTCAGTCCGGTATTGGCAATACGGCCAACAGTGACCAGCTGGGCGCCTGTAACCTGTCCGGCATCGCTCAGTTTGGCGTTGGTAACTCTGCAACCGCCACCCAGACCGGCGACTGTAACGCCCAGGCCGTCATCCAGATGGGCAACAACAACAGCGTGAACACCACCCAGGTCGGCAACGACAACGTGGCTGTGATCATCCAGTACTAAGGCCGTTGGTCGAGCGCAGGACAAAGGGGTGCGAGGGGTTCTCGTCCTAGTCCTGGGCCCGGCGCGTCTGCCCCTCTTTCCCCTACATATCCTGTCCACAAAAGGAGACTGATCATGTCTTCCCAGTCCTTTCCTACCGCCTTTGTCGCGCTTGCGCTGGGCGGGCTTTCGCTGGCAGCTTTAGCAACCAGCCAAGGGTCCGGCGGACCCGTCAACGTCACCCCAGAAGACATCGCCCCTGAAGCCCTTGTCCAAGCACCGGATTCAGTTTGCGCGCTGAGCTTTGAACCTTCCGGGTCGGGCGCGCTGCTGTCAGCGTCGGTCCATCCAGAAGCGACCATGTCGGGCACCTACGCCCTGACCGTAACGCGCCAGTCTGGTGGCAATCGATCGTCGATCCGGCAGGGCGGGGCTTTCCTCGCGCCGGGTGGCGAGTTGACCGTGCTCTCCCTGTCCTCCTTCGGTGGCATGGCCGGTGTCGAAGCAAATTTGACCATCACCGCCAACGGTCAGGTTTTTGATTGCGCTTACCCCGCGTACCCCCTGAGTTCGTAAGCTCCCACACACGTAATCAACCCAGTAGAAGGGCAGGCCCAGGGCTTGCCCTTTCTTTTTTGGCGTTGGAGGGGCTTTGAGCAAGCCGGGAGCATGCCGGTGCAGACGCTGGGCATCCAGCCCCATGCTCTGTTTGGCGGAGATAGGGAGGAAGCGGGCGCGAATGGTGCTGATCAAACCCCTTCAGATGACAGACTATCCGCTAAGAGCGCCGCCAACCCTCCTGCGCCAGGCGGCTTTGCGCCCATGGAGAGACAAGAACATGCATACAGCCAACTGGTCCTATCCCACTGCCGTTCGCTTTGGCGCTGGGCGTATCCGCGAGCTGGCGGAGACGTGCCGCACTGCCGGTATTTTCCGGCCTTTGTTGGTTACGGACCGCGGGCTTGTTAATTTACCCTTCCTGCATGCAATTGTGGACAATCTGCGCGCTGATGGGCTGGAGGTATCAATGTTTTCTGACGTTGACCCCAACCCCACCGGCGACAACCTTGATGCGGGTGTCGAGGCCTTTCGCAGCGGCAAACATGACGGCGTGGTGAGCATCGGGGGCGGATCAGCGCTGGATTTGGGCAAACTGGTAGGCTTCATGGCGGGGCAAAGACGGCCAGTGTGGGACTTTGAGGACATTGGCGACTGGTGGACCCGTGCCGATGCCGACGCGATCGCGCCCAACATCGCGGTTCCGACAACCTCCGGCACAGGGTCAGAGCTGGGCCGGGCAGGGGTCCTGACGCGGGTTGATAGTCAGGCTAAGAAAATCATCTTCCACCCCCAGGTTTTGCCTGTTGCCGTCATCGCAGACCCTGAGCTGGCGGTGAGTATGCCCGCATGGATCACGGCAGGAACGGGCATGGATGCCTTTGCACACTGTCTGGAAGCCCTCAGCTCGCCCCACTTTCACCCCATGAGCCACGGCATCGCGCTGGAGGGCTTGAGGCTGGTCAACGAGAACCTCGAAACAGCCTTCCAAGAGCCAAACCATCTCGAAGCCCGCGCCAACATGATGGCCGCTGCAATGATGGGGGCTGTTGCCTTTCAAAAGGGCCTAGGCGCTGTGCACGCGCTCAGTCACCCGATAGGCGGAATATATGGAACCCATCACGGTACCACGAACGCCGTGCTGATACCGGCCGTGCTCGACCTCAATCGTCCGGCCATAGAGCCCATGATCGAGCGTGCCTGTGCGTATTTGGGGATCACGGGTGGCTTTGATGGCTTTCGCGGTCGGGTCGAGGCGCTCAACGCGGTTTTGCAGATCCCGACGAGCCTAACCGCTTTGGGGTTGGAGCAACCCGATGTTGATTTGATCATTGCAGGCGCGCTGATCGATCCGTCATGCGGCGGCAACCCTGTGGCCTTGGATCGTCAGAATCTCAGAGCGGTTCTAAGCGCAAGTCTGTGAACAGGCTTCCAGCAGGCGGCTTTAACGGGCTTAGGATAAGACAAAAGTTGCGAGGTGGGTTACGTCACGAACCCAATTGAACAAGAACCGTGCAAACCTGCGTATAAACCCGGCAAATTCGACAAGGGGTTGATTTCATGCTGTTCTTTTGTGCAGAGTTTTTGCGATGTTTCACTTTGCGTCGGTCTTTTCCGCGTAGCGTATCAAGGAGAGAGAGAAATGAAGAAAATCCTTTCAGTCAGTTTGGTCAGCGTAGTTGCGTGCTTGAGTGCAGCGACTTCTGCTCTGGCCGAAACCAAAGTTCCTTTCGCACTCGATTGGAAATTTGAAGGCCCAAGCGCGGCCTACTTTGCCGCCATCGATAACGGCCACTTCG
>PAHJ01000081.1 GCA_002705565.1 Geminicoccus sp.
GCGGTCAGGTTAATCACGACGTCCGTGTCAGCAGAGCGAATGCGGTCAACAACTTCGCGGTACAGCGCCACGTCCCGCGCCGGTGCGCCCGTCTCTGGGTTGCGCACATGGCAATGGGCAATGGCGGCTCCAGCCTTGGCCGACTCAATGGCTGCATCCGCGATTTCCTTGGGCGTAACGGGCACTTTGTCCGACTTGCCTGCGGTGTCACCGGAACCGGTCACAGCGGCAGTGATGAAGACCTCGTAGTTCATAACGACCTCATATGGTTAAAGGGCGGTTCAGGTTGCCCTTAATGTCACTGGCAAAAGCCACGATAGCAACTTAGGTTCTGCTCCGAATACGACGATTCTTGGAAGAAGCCGCCTTATGCTCGTAGACAGCCATTGTCACCTTGATCACAGCAAAATGGAAGTCTCCCCCGAAGAGGCTGTTCGCCGCGCGCGACTTGCGGGGGTGGAGCGGATCGTGACGATCTGCACTCGGCTGGACAGATACGAGTTGGTCAGCGGTATCGCTGAAGGCTTTGACGACGTGTTTATGGGCGTAGGCGTCCACCCGCACGAAGCCGGCGAGGCGGGGATTGACAGCCCCGACCGCTTGATCGAACTGGCAGCAGACCCAAAGATGGTCGGCGTGGGTGAAACCGGGCTGGATTACTTCTACGACTTCGCGCCAAAGCAACGCCAGCGTACCTCGTTCGAGGCGCACATTCTGGCCGCCCGTCACCTGGCGCTGCCGCTGATCATTCACACCCGCGACGCCGACGATGACACGGTTTCCATCCTGCGAGAACACTGGCAGGACGGGCCGTTTCCGATCCTAATCCACTGCTTTACCGGCGGGCAGGCTTTGGCCGACGCCGTGGTGGAGATGGACGGGTTTGTCAGCCTATCCGGCATCACGACCTTCAAGAGCGCTGAGGACCTGCGGCAGGTTATCGACACAGTGCCGAACAATCGTCTTATCGTTGAAACAGACGCCCCCTACCTTGCCCCCACCCCGCACCGAGGCAAAACCAACGAACCGGCTTTCGTAGCACACACGGCGGATTTTTGGGCCGCCCGCAAGGGGATGGAGGCCGCTGACTTTCGGTCGGTGACCGGTCAGAATTTTTTGACATTATTTTCAAAAGTTCCAGGCGAGCGGGTATTCGACGATCGATGAACAAAGCTGACGACCCTTCCATTAACGCCGTAAAGGTAACCGTTCTGGGCTGCGGATCGTCGGGTGGTGTACCGCTGATCAATGGTGAATGGGGCCGCTGCGACCCGTCCGAACCGCGCAACCGCCGGCGACGCCCTTCAGTGTTGGTCGAAACGGCAGGTAAGACCATTCTGGTCGATACGGGCCCGGACATGCGCGAGCAGTTTCTCGCCTTTGGCCCGCCCGAGCGGATCGACGCGGTGATCCTGACGCACTATCACGCCGACCATCTCAACGGTCTTGACGATATCCGCCACTACGTGAGCAAGCAGGGCCACACCATCCCGCTCTATGTTCTGCCTGAGGTCGGCGCGCACGTGCGGGAGCATTTTCACTACGTGGTCAAAGGCTTCGCCTGGTACCCGCCGTTGGTTGATATCCGGGAGATCGAGCCGGAGCAGGGGATCATCCGTGTGGATGTCGAAGGCGTGCCCGTAGACATGTGGCGGCAGAACCATGGGCGGGTCGATACCATCGGCATGCGCTTTGGCCCCTTTGCTTATTCCACCGATTGCGTAGATCTAAGCCCTGACATTTTAGGACAGTTGCGGGATTGGCAGCTCAAGCTTTGGATGGCTGATGCTGCGCGGATCAAGCCGCACCCAGCGCATGCGCATTTGGATATGGCACTGGATTGGATGAGACAGGTTCAGCCCGAGCGCGGGCTGTTGACTCATATGTCTGAATTCCTTGATTATAAAACCACACGCGCCGCGTGTCCGGCGTTTGTTGAACCCGCCTATGACGGCATGGAACTTCTAATCGAGACTTAAACCAATGCGCACGCCTGATCCGACCCTTCGATTTGACTCTCTGCAACAGGGTCTGGAAGCCGCAGGTTTCGTGATCCTCGATGTCATCTCAAACGGCGACCAGACCGATATGGCCATTGGCAGCGCGGGGCGGCCGTTTTGGGACGCTGTCAGTCAGTCGCGTGAGTGGATCGAACAACATGATAATCCGATCGACCAATACACCGCTCGCCTGATCAACCAGCTGCTACGCGCAGACCAGGGTGAATCAGCGATTTATCCTTTCGATAGCGACGCGCCAAACTTCGTCCAACTCTGGCCTGCAACCTTCCCCAAAATCGCAGCCTCCCAGCTCGGACCGATGATTCACCCAGACTTCGGATTATGGATGGCGGCGCGGGCTCACATCATTCTGCCGCAAGCCTGTTTGACATTCGACGACACCAAGAGTTTCTCTCCCTGCGAATCGTGTCGAGACAAGCCCTGCCTGAGCGCCTGCCCCGTCAATGCGTTCTCAGCCTCAAAACCGTACAATCATCTCGCTTGCGCTGCCTACTTGAAGACCGATCCTGCCTGTTTTTCAGGCGGATGTGACGCAAGAGCGGCCTGCCCCCATGGGCAGAGTTGGCAACTGCCTGAAGATCAAGCAAGATACCATCAGACGCGGTTTCGTACGACTTTTGCATAAGCAAGTGGTGCATTCCGCCTGACGAAACAATTTGGATAAACCGTCCTGTGCGTGACAAGCCCGTCCTTTTGGTGACCCACTCCATGCGTATTCCACGAGACTTTATCTCGACCACGCTGCGAGCGCGTGGCTACATGACGCAATGGATCCGCCCCTTTCTCGGCCAGCCTTTGCCCGACCCAGATCCAGCGGCTTTTGCCGGCGCGGTCTTCTATGGCGGTCCTCAGCTGCTGTCGGAAATCGACAAAGATCCCTATCTGCACGAGGAACTGAGCTGGACGCGGACTTTTGTTGAGGCCCAGGGCCGCTACCTGGGGCTTTGTTTGGGTGGACAGCTTCTTTCGATGGCCTTTGGTGGCGACGTCTACCAGCGGGAAGATGGCGTAAAGGAAGTCGGCTACTACGATCTGAAACCCACAGAGGCCGGCATCGCGTCTGGTTACTTCACCCCCCAGTCTATGCCGGTGTATCACTGGCACCGTGAAGGCATCAAACTGCCCTGTGGTGTGGAGACGCTGGCGTCGAGCGAATATTACCCCAATCAAGCCTTTAACATCACTGATCAGGCCTTTGGCACCCAGTTTCACCCAGAGATCACTGACGGCATGATCCGCCTTTGGAGCGCCCACGCCCCAGCGGACCGCGACAAGGAACCGGGTGCGCAACCGCGGGAAACCCATCTGGGCGGATATTTTCAGCACCAGGCGCGGGTCCAGGATTGGGCTTGTCAGATGCTCGACAAACTGGGATTCACCGCCCTCCCCCAGGCCTAAGCGGGCCGCCCCGTCACAGACGCATTAGTCTTTACCCCGTCCCTGCTCTATGAAAAGCGCACCACGGGCTGAACCCAGCCTGTTGAACGGAGGCCTCGGTGCTATGGAAATCCCAGTCTGGCAATTAGTGCGGATTATGGTCGCGTGCGAAAAGCGCCCCGCTTCCCGTCTTTTGGCGGAAAACAAGGACTCTTGGTCTGAGTTGGATGAGGTGCTCAGCGGTCTGGCTCAAACAGACTTCGACGCCTATTCCCACCTGATGATGCATACCAACGTTTATCTGTCGGCCCCAAACAAGATGGAGCTGCGCCGCGTGCTAGACTCCGTCCTGCGTGAACTAAAACTGGGCAAGCGACGCACGCGGGCCGGGTCGAGTGAGCGAACGGATTTGGAGTATGAAATCAGCGAACTGAACACCTTGTTTGATTCGCTGGGAGGAAGGGTCCAGGACGATGAACGAGACAGCAACAAACGAAGCTCAGCTGCCCCCCAGCGCGGACAGAGCAACAGACGCGGGCGTAGCGCCGAAAAAACTTGAGGGCCGCTGCGAATGCGACGGCACACGATGGGAACTTGCGGCGGGAACGCCCATGGGACCAATGATTGCTTGCCACTGCAGCCAATGCAACCGCTCCAGCAGCCACATCGTGGCCGCCGTCAACGTGGCAGAAATAGGCCTCAGCTGGACCCGGACTGATCATATAATTTGGTACGCCAGCTCGGACTTTGCCGAGCGGGGGTTCTGTGGGCGCTGTGGTTCACAAATGGCGTGGAGGCAGTCCGACCCGGTTATCCGCAAAGGGACATCCCTGATGGTTGGCAGCTTTGACGACAAAGACATTCTGACACTGGAGCGCCATATCTACGTGGCCCACAAGGCGCCCTATTACGACATCACGGATGACTTGCCCCAGTACCCGCATTCAGACTGACGAGGCGGGTGGCGGCGCGGGGGCTGGCTGCTTTCGGAACACAATAAGCCCCCCGGCAACGACCAAAATGGCCATGCCGAAAATACTGACGGCATCGAGAATTTCGTTGAGAAACAGGAACCCCAGCACCCCGCCGAAAACCAAATAGACGTACTCCAGGATCGCCACCAGCACCGTTGGAGCAATCTGGTACGACAGCGGAAGCAGGATCGAGATCCCGCAGATCAGCAAAGCCAGAATCGGCATAAGTCGCCAATCAGCCGCGCTGAGAGGGCTCCAGTCCTCCAGCATGAAAGGTTGCCACGCGACCACGGTTGGATCGAGATTCATCATCCGCAAGCCCAGCACAATCAAGCCGCCCATCACCATCAGAACGATATTGAGCGATACCGCGAGCCCCAGGGTGTCTGCAGACTGCAGCTTGGCCCGCGTCAGCACCGCCGCCACCGACGCTGCAAATCCAGCGATGACAGGCAGCACAATCGCAGGTGTAAACAGGCCCGTTCCCGGTTTCGAGACCACCAGCACGCCAACAAACCCCAGGAAAACCGCGATCCAACCCTGCAACCCGACCCTGTCCTTGAGAAACAGGGCGGACATCAGCGCGGTAAAGATCGGCGCGGTGTAGAACGCCGCGCCCATTTCGGCGAGCTTGAGATAGGGGAAGCTCAGATACATGAATATGTACATCAGCAACACGCATAGCGATCGCACCAACGCCCAAGGCATGAGGGCGTGCCGCCACGCCTTGCCGGCCGAAAGCCGGGGCAGGCTCAGTGCGATTAGGCTCAGAAGCACCAGTGCGACAGGAGAGCGAAGCACGAAGAGCTGCCACAGGCTCATGTCGCCCGACATGGTTTTGATCACCGTGTCCTGCACAGCCATCAGAAACACCGCAAAAACAATGGACAGCCCGCCGGTTAATGGTCGTCCCACGGCTAACTCCTGAAACCAATTAAAGTCGCGATCTGCGGTCCCCATCCCAGAACATCAATGAACAGCGCGGTTACAGACAGGGCTATCAATCCTGCGGCAATTTTTTTGAAAAGTGCGCTGCTGACGTACCGGACAAGCGGCTGTGCCAGCATGACGCCCAAGATTGAAGCCGCGCAGCCCGTGACAGCGTAGTAGACGATTTGATCGGGCAAACGCTCTGCCATGCCTTGCGAATACAGCGCGATCGCCACAAACCCGAAATTGGCTCCAACACGGGCAAAGCCGATGCTGACAAAGACCATTGCAAACAGCGAAACAAAGGCATCGCCCACAAGCTTCATCTGGTTGAACGCAACAATCAGCGGCGGTCCGGGGATGCTGATGGACGACTGAAGAGTCCCCGCAAGCGTTGCCGCAATTCGTGGGTCGGCAGACCACCGAATGCCCCGCGTGGCCTGCTCTGGATAGAACACAGAAATGAGAGCCTGGATGCAAATCAGTATCGCGAGTGCCTTGAAGACTGCGGCGGGAAGGATCAGTAAGCCCACGTATCCAAGCACCAACCCGATAAACAGCCACGGCAGCAGCGTCCGAAAAATCTGCCACGGGATCGCCTTGCGGGTCAGGAACACCGTGGGCAAAGAATTCACCGTGCCCCAAAAGGCCATCAGAAAGGACACTTCAAAGGGGGAAAACAGGGTCAAGGCAACGGGAGTCGCAATCAAACCGTAGCCAAATCCGGCCAACCGCTGGACAAATGCCGCAACAAAAATTGATATCAGGGTCAGTACAAAAAGCGGTTCCATGGCGGCAGCGTCGTTTCACAATCCCAAAAACCCAAACGGTATTCTTGGAATTCAGCCCTGCACGCTTGCGCTTTGAAACTTCAAGCTTAGTTTGGTGATCAACTTGTAAGACCAACTGCGCACAATCTGGTTCCGTGTGCTCTGACGGAAGGACATTCCATGACCCCTGCAATTATGCCCGCGATCTCCCTTGCATCCCAACCGGCCCAGTTCGATGGAGCTGTCGGCTTCACGGTCGCGGAGGGCAAGGACTGGAGCGGCGCTCTGTCTGCGCTGGATGCTGCTTGTGGCGGTGCGATCAAGCGGACGGCTCAGGCCGCGTCCTTTGATGGCGCCAAAGGCAAGACGCTTCTGGTGCTGGGCGCAGGGGCCGACGTGCCAGCGCGCATTGTGCTGACCGGGCTGGGCAGCGATGCCCCCTCAGACCTCGATCTGAACAAGGCCGGGGCCAGCCTGCTTGCGGAAATTGCCACGCGGGGTGACACTACCTTGACGCTGGTCCCACACGACGGTTCTGCGGCCTCTGCTGCGGCCCTGGTCGAGGGCGCGGCCATGCGTTCCTATCGCTTTGACGCCTACCGCACACGCCTCAAGGATGATCAGAAACAGTCGATTGCCACACTTGTTGGTGCCTGTGACGATCCCTCTGCTGCTGCCGGATTGATGACCGACATTGCGGGCCGCATTTCTGGAAACTATCTCGCCCGCGATCTCAAGCACGAACCCGCGAATGTCCTCTACCCCGTTGCCTTTGCGCAGCGCGTGAAAGACGAGCTGGAACCGCTGGGTGTTGAAGTCACCATCATCGACGAGGCCCGCATGGAAAAGGAAGGCTGGGGCGCTTTGCTCGGTGTGGGTCAGGGCTCGGTCCGCGATAGTGCGGTTGTTGTGATGCACTGGAAAGGCGCAAGTGGCGGTGTCCACGATGATCCGGTGTGCTTCGTGGGCAAGGGCGTGTGTTTCGACACTGGCGGCATCTCGATCAAGCCCGCAGGTGGGATGGAAGACATGAAGTGGGACATGGGCGGAGCAGCCGCTGTGTCTGGCCTTATGAAGTCGCTCGCCATGCGCAAGGCCAAGGCCAATGTTGTTGGCCTGATCGGTCTGGTCGAAAACATGCCCGACGCCAACGCACAGCGTCCGGGCGACATCGTTACCTCCCTGTCAGGGCAGACGATTCAAGTGCTCAACACAGACGCAGAAGGCCGCTTGGTGCTTGCCGACGTACTGTGGCATGCACAGGAAAAATATCAGCCTCGGTTCATCGTAGATCTGGCAACACTGACCGGCGCCATGCTGGTCGCTCTGGGGCATGAAAAAGCAGGTGTATTCTCCAACGACGACGAACTTGCAGCACAGCTGTTCGACGCTTCCGAAGCGACCGGTGAGTACGTCTGGCGGATGCCACTGGGCCAGGAATATAACAAAATGCTGGACAGCAAAGAGGCCGACATGCGCAACATTGGCGGTGGTCGCTGGGGTGGATCTATCACCGCAGCCTGCTTCCTCGAGCGCTTTATCCAAAAGGGCCAGAAGTGGGCCCATATGGACATCGCAGGCGTGGTCTGGAGCGACAAGCCCAAGCCGTTGGTTGGATCCGGCGCAACTGGCTTCGCTGTGCGCTCACTCGATAAGTTGGTTCAGGACAACTACGAGGCTTAATCCTCAACCGTAAACACCCAGATTTGCCCGTCTGCCCCGGAGAAGGCAAGGCGGGCGTCCGGGAGTTGGATGGCGCAGTAAAGGCCTTTAATGGGGGCCTTTTGCACCTGTCCGCGATGGTCGATCTGACCGTCACCAAAAAGGACTTCGCCGCCGTCAGACAGGCGCAGATAACCAGGCGGCCCTGATTTGGAATGCCAGGCAACGGGCTCGCGTCGGCCGGTGGCCGGATCGACGAAACAAGCGCGCAGGTCCAGTCCAAAAGCAAGCAGCCCACGGCCTTCGATGCTTTGCAGTGACCAGGCTGCGAAACCATCGCTGGACACCGCGTTGCCAAACTGGCCGGTTTCAAGATCCAGTTCAGCCAAAGCACCAATTTCACCCGCTTTAGACCCCGTTTTCGGGCAGCCCAGCCACCCCGCATCGTTTTGCGCCAGCGAGGCGATTTTGGGGAATTTGCGAGGTTGAGCACCCGGCTCGGCACGGTTCCAGACATACACCGCCCGCTCGTAGGTTTGGGCAATCAACCGCGAGGGAGCAAAAAATAGGCTGGTCACAGGCTTCTTTGGGCCAGCGAACGTTTCCACGGGCGCGAGCAGGGTCCAGTCCCAAACCTTGACCAGTCCATCTCCGCCGCCCGTCCATATCTGCCCATCGACCACGCGCAGCGCATTCACAGCTCCGGCATGCGCCTGCCAGCGGCGTTGTTCGACCAGTGCGCTGTCCAAGTGCACCACTTCCCCGCTCATCCCTGTGACCAGCACGGACCCGGCCGGGCCATGGTGGATCCCCAAGGCCCATCGATCAAAAACCCGAACGGCATCAGATTGAATCAGTGACACGGATCCCCTCCGTATTAGACTGACGTGATGACAACACGTTTACGCCGTCTTGAAAACCATCCCGACCAGTGGCTGCAGGTTCGACCTGCAGGGCTTTACTGTGTGCCGGGTGATTTCTATATCGATCCACACCGCAAAGTAGACCGCGCTGTGATCACCCATGGCCACGCTGACCACGCCCGCGCCGGTCATGGCCACGTTCTGACCTCACCCGAAACAGCCGCCATCATGCGCGTGCGTTACGGCAAGAACTGCGCGGGCACCTTTCAGAATCTGTCGCCTGGCGCATGGGTGGACCACTTTGGCGTTCGGGTGGGGTTGGTTCCGGCGGGGCACGTGCTGGGATCGTGCCAGATTGTGTTGGAGTTTGGCGGCTGGCGGGTTGTGGCGTCGGGCGACTACAAGCGCGCCTCAGACCCCACCAGCACCGATTTTGAGGTGGCCCCTTGCGATGTGTTCATCACAGAGGCGACCTTTGGTCTGCCGGTTTTTGTTCACGAGCGGTCAGAGGACGAGATCGCCAAACTGATGGCCTCGCTGCAGACTTTTCCCACCCGCACCCACGTCATGGCCGCCTACTCGCTAGGCAAGGCGCAGCGGTTGATCGCTGAGCTGCGCGCGGCGGGCTACGACGCACCGATTTATCTACACACTGCACACCAGCGGCTGTGCCAGCTGTATCAGGACTTCGGGATTGATCTGGGGCCACTGCTGGGCGTGGAGAAAGCCGCGTCCACGGATCTGAGCGGGCATATTGTACTTGCCCCGCCGTCAGCCTCGCGTGAGGGTTGGGCCGGAGCCCTGAATGAGCCGCTGAACTGCGCAGCGTCGGGCTGGATGCGTATTCGCAAACGGGCGCAGCAGTCGGGGGCAGAGCTGCCGCTGGTCATTTCTGACCACGCCGACTGGCCTGACCTGACCCGTACCATCCTCGACACAGGCGCAGAAGAGGTCTGGGTGACCCATGGGCGGGAGGATGCGCTGGTGTATTTCTGTCAGACCCAAGGCCTACGCGGGCGCGCTTTAGCGCTGATCGGGCGGGAGGAAGAGCCCGAATGAAGGCGTTCACCGCCCTGTTCGACCGGCTGTCTGTTACCCCCGGCGCTGACAATCAGATCACCCTGATCCGCGATTACCTGCGCCAGACGCCAGACCCGGAACGGGGCTATGCGCTTGCCCTGCTCACCGGCTCGACGGCCTTGCGCATGACCCGCCCGGCCGTGATCCGCGCCATGGTAGAAGAGCGGGCGGATGGGGCTTTGTTGGCTATGTCGCTTGATTATGTTGGTGACCTTGCCGAAACCGTCTCGTTGCTGTGGCCAGCGGCCAAAACCAACCGAAGCGCACCGAGCCTGTCTGAGCTGGTTGACCTGCTGCCTCAGAGCCCCAAGGCTGACATTCCGGCGATGCCCGCAGGATGGCTAGACGCCTGCAAACCCGCTGAGCGCTACGTGCTGCTCAGGCTCTTAACCGGCGGTTCTTTGCGGGCTGGCGTACCAGCCAGCCGGATTAAAGCAGCCATAGCGGCAATGTCAGAAAGCATCACGGCGGATGAAGTCGAAGAAGTCTGGCACGCCCTCACGCCCCCGTACGACGACTTATTTGCCTGGATCGAGGCACGGGGCGCGCGACCTGATACGGACGGAAAACCCGTATTTCGCCCCTTTATGCACGGCACAGAAGTCAGCGCTGAAACGGTTGAGAACCGCGCTCCCGATGCCGATTGGCTGGTCGAATTCCTCTGGAATGGCGCGCGGGTGCAGTGGGTTCAGGCTGGCGGGGTCGTGCGCCTGTTTTCCCGTGACGGCGACGACCTCAGCCCGGCTTTCCCTGAACTGACCTCCCCTCTGCCCGTGGACGTGGTGCTGGACGGTCAACTCATGGTCGATCGGCGCACTGGCACCGGAACGGAACTGGGCACAGCCGAAGACCTGGAACGCCGGGTGCAACGGAAAACAGCGACCTCGGCGCAGCTTAGGGACCGACCTGCGCGCCTCAAGGTGTTCGATGTCCTAGCCGTTGAGGGCGAGGATTTGCGCGGACTGCCGCTGCGGGATCGTCGAATGCGGCTGGAGCGTTTGGCGCGGGAGCACGGGCTGGACCCGTCACCGCTGCTCGACCCCGCGTCGGTGGTTGAGCTGCATCAGGGACTGGCGGCGGTGGCGGGCACAAAAGGGCTTATCCTCAAGCGCGGCGACCGCCCTTACGGCGCGCGGGGTCGTGGGCTCAGGGCTGGCGCTAACCGAGGCGATGACTGGCTCAAATGGCCCCGTGCCGCACATCGGTTTTCGGCCGTCTTGCTCTATGTCCAGCGCACAGCCGGCGGACCAAGTGCCGCCTTTCACGAGTTTACACTGGGCGCCGTTACTGAAGACACCGAAGGCCCCTCGCTGGTCCCGATCGGTAAAGTATCGCCTACGGGCCTGACAGCGGAAGAGTTGGCGCAAATCAGCGCCTTCGCCAAGGAGAACACGCGGGAACGCTTTGGGCCGGTCCGGTCCATCGAGGCCGGAATCGTGCTTGAGGTTGCCTGTGAGCGCATTGAAGGATCTGCGCGGAGAAAGTCTGGGCTGCGTCTGATCACCCCGCGCCTGCTGTGTGTACGTCAGGACGTCCCCTGGCAGCACGCGCACACCCTGCAATCGCTGCTCAACCTGATCGCTTGACCGGTTCAAGGCGGGTAAGCGGCATACGGAGGCGGAGTTGGAACAGTACCGCTTCCAATACCGCCCCCATACAGAACCATCTTACTCCAATGAGGGAATGTCTCCATGACCGCTGTCGCAGAAACGGGTCGAGGGCGCCGCAATCGTACCGATCGCCGCGCCCAGCGCACAGGTGCTCCATCCAGCATCGAACAGCTTGCAGTGCTTGATCGCAACCTTTCCGACGTCCACGTTCTGTCCGAAGAAGGGCTGGCGCAGATCGAGGCGAATGCAGAGATGATCTGTCAGGAGATTGGGCTGAACATTTCCGAGGATGCTTTTGCCATCCAGAAATGGAAAGAACACGGCGCTGATGTGGAATTCCTCGATGGCAAGGACGATACAGCACGCATCCGCTTTTCAAAGGGTATGCTGCGCGCGCTGTGCAAGACCGCGCCAAGCTCGTTTATCCAACACGCCCGCAACCCGGCCCGCAATGTCGAAATTGGCGGCAAAAAGACGGTCTTTGCGCCGGTCTATGGCCCGCCGTTCTACCGGTCTTACGACGAAGGGCGACGCTACGCGACGCTGGCGGATTTTGAGACGCTGGTGAAATTGACCTACATGTCCCCCGCCCTGCATCACTCCGGCGGAACCGTGTGTGAGCCGGTCGATATCCCCGTCAACAAGCGCCATTTTGACATGGTCTACAGCCATCTGAAACTCAGCGATAAGCCGATCATGGGTTCGGTCACGGCGCCGGAGCGGGCGCAGGATACGGTAGACATGTGCAAGCTGGTCTTCGGGGCCGATTTTGTCGATCAGAACTGTGTCACCACCAGCCTGATCAACGTCAACTCGCCGCTGACCTACGACGGCATCATGAACGGCGCCTTGCGCGTCTATGCCGAGAACAATCAGGCATGCATTGTCTCCCCGTTCATCATCTCCGGCGCTATGGCTCCTGTGTCGCCAGGTGGCGTGATGGCTCAGGCGCTGGCTGAGGCGATGATGGGGATTGCTTATGGGCAAATGCTGCGTCCAGGCTCACCGGTGATTTTTGGAACCTTTGCAGCGTCTATGTCCATGGCCTCCGGCGCGCCAACCTTTGGCACGCCAGAACCAGCGCTGATCATCATGGGCATGGCGCAGTTGGCGCGGCGCATGAACCTGCCGTTCCGCTCGGGCGGCTCGCTCAATGCCTCCAAGGTTCCCGATGCGCAGGCGGCTTACGAGACCATGATGTCGATCCTGCCATCGGTGGGCGCAGGCGTGAACTTCATGCTACACGCGGCGGGCTGGCTCGAAGGTGGCCTGGTATCCTCGCCAGAGAAACTGGTGATGGACGCCGACCAGCTGGCCATGGTGCACATCATGCAGGGTGGCGTGGACATGTCCGAGAATGGACAGGCGTTGGACGCGATCCGCGAAGTCGGACCGGGCGGTCACTACCTAGGTTGTGACCACACCAACCGGAACTTCAAGACCGCGTTTTACGAGTCAAAACTCGCCAACTCAGCGTCCTACGAGCAGTGGGAAATCGAAGGTTCACAAGACATGTACCAGCGCGCCAATACCCGCTGGAAGCGCATGATCAGCGAGTACGACGCCCTCGCTCCAGCCATCGACCCTGGCGTTGACGACGCGCTCACGGCCTTCATCGCCGAACGCAAGAGCTCCATGCCGGACGCCATGTACTGAACCTGTAACAGCGCGCGCGGTTTTCAAACCCGCCGCGCGCACGTGGATGCGAATGCTCGAAACACTGCAGACGACTCCCCTGCTCTTCGTCGCGCTCTTTGCCTTCGCAGCGGCGATTACCCCCGGTCCGAACAACATCATGCTAATGTCCTCGGGCCTGACGTTCGGCATGCGCCGGACGATCCCGCACATGGTCGGTATTGCTGCTGGTTTCCTGGTGCTGACAGTGGTGCTGGTTTTGGGCGTTGGGGCGGTTCTGATGGCTGTGCCACCGTTCCGTTACGCCCTGCTGGTCGGTGGAACGCTGTTCCTGTGTTATCTTGCCTACAAGACCATGACGGCGCCCACCGATCTGGCTCAACGCCAGTCCAAGCGCCCGCTAACGTTCCTCGAAGCCGCAGCCTTTCAGTTCATCAACCCCAAGGGCTGGGGCTTTGGTCTGTCCTATATCGCGCTGGTAACCGGGGTATCGCCAAACGGAAAGCTGACCTTTTGGATCGCCATATTCGCCATCCTAATCCCGCAAGTCGCTACCTATATCTCGGCGATCACCTGGTCTGGGCTGGGGCAGTTCATGGCGCGCCTGATCGATAGTCCAGAGACTGTGAAAGCCATCAATATCGGCTTGGGCTTGACCCTGTTAGCGATGATCCCGCTGATGTTCTGGACTGAGCTGGACGCCATCCTAAAGCTCTAGAGCAACATCCCAGCACGGCTTTCCAGTCCATAGAAATCGCCGTCTTCGATGCGAACCACCGTGTAGCTGCAATCACCCAGAGGATCGAGGCGCATGCAGATTTTTACCGTCGATCCGAAACTGACGATGAAACCACAGCGCGAGCCAGAGGCCGTCTGCACACAGCGACTGTTTTCTGTTTCATTAACGAACCACAGCATTCGCTCGACCAATCCCTGCCGCTCGGTAAAGCGCTCACCGCCAGCCTTGTAAAAGGTGGTCGAGGTCATCGCGACGTTGTCAAAGTCGATGACCCAAGTTTTATCGATGGTAATTTCGAGGATTTCTTCAGCCGTGAGCTTGCGCACGGTTACTTCCTCGTCCGGCGAATTCAGCGCAAGCGCGCTTCCGGCCAGCGTCAGCAGGGCCAAAGGCAACAACAAGGGTCTCAGAAAGGCAAAATGGCGCAAGTTCATGGCCCCAAATCTACACCCAAATTCAGTCAGGACAAGGCGCACTCGGCCGCTTGTGAAGACACAAAAAAGCCCACGACGCCGCAGTTTTGGGGCGAAGTGGGCTTTTTCTTATCGGTGTCAGCCGAAGACTAGTCGTCCAGCAGATTAGAAAGCTTCATCGCCATTCCCATGTTGCCGTCCACAGACAGCTTGCCTTGCATGAAGGCCATGGTGGGGTTCAGATCGCCTTCCATCATTGCGACGGCGTCTTCGAGCGAGATGTTGATGGTTGCATCAGCATCAGTGTCGTCAGTGGTTACGTCCGTACCTTCGATACGAACCATCCCAGCATCGCCAAAGTTCATCTTCAGCGAACCATCCAGGCCGGAACCACCGCCGAGAAGTTCTGTCAGTTTGTTTTGGATTGCTTCTACGGTCATGGAACACTCCTTCCCTGTAAGGTAAAACGTTGGTTTTACCCTTAACAAAGACTTCTTTGCCTGAACAGAGAAAATCAGAGCGCAGTCAGCGACACACCGTACTCCAATGCCGCATCTTCGAGGCGGGTAAAGAGGTATTGAGAGAAGCTGCGCCGGGTGTAGAGACGGAGATGATCCACACGGTCAGCGGTGGCATTCGGGCCATAGAAGACGATGTTGGCTTTAGCGGCCACGGTTTGCGCGCAGGCGCCGGGCTTAAACACGCTTTCGTGGACATCCAGCGGACAGACCTTGGACCAAACCTCACGCCACATGTCACCGCCCAGGCTCATCCCTGCCATCTGGTCAGAAACATCAGCAACCAGCGCAAACTCGCCAGCCAATGCATCGGTCAGAGCCTGAGTCACAGCGCTGTCCTGACCACCGGGGCCTTCGTGGGGCATGTCGATCATGAACTCGTCAGGCGACATCCACAGTACGTAGGAGTCGCTGGTATAGGCGGTCAAGGTATTGGGACGGGTCGGCAGCGCCATGCCCCCCATGGCCTCTTCAACCTTGGTGACCAATTCAGGCGTGTTGGTGGGGTCGAGGCGCAGCGTCAGCATCCGCCGCTTGGGTAGCTCCCACAGGTGAACGTTTGCCGACGCAGGCAGCTTGCTGGCCCGCGCGCTCAACGCCAGAGCGCTCAGGGGACGATAGTTCAACTCAACCATGTTGGCGCGCTCCTTCCGCATCGACAAAGACAGTATCGCCGAGGGTCACTTTCACGTTGCGGCCATCGGGCATTGGCACCACCAGGGTTTCCCCTTTGCGCGCCATCCCACCCTTGACCAGACCCAGTGCGATTGAGCGGCCGGCGGCGGAAGACCAGTAGGACGAAGAGACATGCCCCTGCATCGGAACGGGTTCCTTCGGCGCCGCCGTCGTTGGCGCGTCGGCGACGTTGACCAGCTGCGCGCCCTCGGGCAGCACTTCTTTGGGGTCTTCAGTCAGGATGCCGACGTACTGCTTCCGCATCGGCTCGCTCATGTCTTTGCGGGTCAGTGAGCGCTTGCCAATAAAGTCGGCTTTGTCCTTCCCCACGATCCAGCCCATATCCATGTCATAGGGGTTTAGCGAGCCATCGGTGTCCTGTCCCACGATGATGAAGCCCTTTTCCGCGCGCAGCACGTGCATGGCTTCGGTCCCATAGGGCGTAATCCCGTATTTGGCTCCGGCGGTCATCAGCGCGGTCCATAGCGCCATGCCCTTGTCCGCTGGTACGTTGACCTCGAACGCCAGATCACCGGTGAAGGAAATCCGGAAAATCCGGGCTGGAAGGCCGGCCACGGTCGCCTCTTTCCATTCCATGAACTTGAAGGCTTCGGGCGAGAGATCGACATCGTCACACAACTCAGCCAACAGATCCCGCGCCTTTGGACCATTGATAGAGGCAACGGCCCACTGCTCAGTCACTGAAGTGAGATAGACCTTCAGGTCGGTCCATTCAGTCTGCAGATAGTCTTCAAGATGACTCAAGACGCCCGCAGCACCGCCGGTCGTCGTGGTCATCAGGAACTCATCCTCGGCCACGCGGGCGGAAACCCCATCATCCATAATCATGCCGTCTTCACCCAGCATCAATCCGTACCGACAGCGGCCTACGCCCAGCTTCATCCACTTGTTGGTGTAGACGCGGTTAAGGAACTCAGCGGCATCGGGGCCTTTAACGATGATTTTGCCCAGTGTGGAGGCGTCAAGCAGGCCCACGCTTTCGCGCACAGCCCGGCATTCCCGGTCCACAGCAGCGTGCATGCTCTCGCCCGCCTTGGGATAGAACCAGGCACGCTTCCACTGTCCCACGTCCTCAAACAGCGCGCCGTGCTCGACGTGCCAGTCGTGCATTGGGGTTGTCCGCGTTACGTCGAGGAAATCACCCGGTTCCCGCCCAGCAATCGCACCAAAGGTGGTTGGCGTGTAAGGGGGGCGGAAGGTGGTGGTGCCGATATCGGGAATGGTCACGCCCAGAACGTCAGAGAGAATGCCAAGCGCGTTGATGTTCGAGGTCTTGCCCTGATCCGTCGCCATGCCCAGCGTGGTGTAGCGCTTGATGTGCTCCACCGAGCGGAAGTTCTCACGCACGGCCAGTTCAAGGTCGGCGGCGGTTACGTCGTTCTGGAAATCAACCCAAAACTTGCCGCCCTTTTTGGTCGGCTTGTCCGAGGGTAAAAGCCATAGGTGCCGGATGTGCAGGCCGCCAGGATGAGCCTCTTCACTCGCGGACACCAAGGTTTTCTCACCCGTGCGCAGGCCGATGGCGCCCAGCGCCTGTTCCGCCGCCTCGGCGCCACTGACCAGCGCATCATTGAGGCTAAACAGCCCCTTGGACCCGCCAGCCGAAATCGTGGGTGTTGCCCCGACCGGCGCACCAGGCACAAAGCAGGCGGTCGCCGCGTCAAAGTCGAGCTTGGCGCCGGACTGGCAGTGCAGGTGAACGATCGGGTTATAGCCGCTGGACGAGCCGATGAAGTCACATTCCAGCGTGCTCGCTGCGCCTGCAATGGCGGTACCGTCGCCGTTCATGGGTGCAATCACCGCGCCCGACACCCGCTTGGTGCCGGTCGCTTCAACCAGCGTGTGGTTGGTGTAGAACGGCACTCCCAGGGCTTGCAGCCGCACTGTGTTTGGTCCTGTGCTCTCCGAGCGGACATCGACAACGGTAACGTCGATACCCGCTTCCTTGGCCTTGATCGCCGCAGACAGGGCCATGTCGTTGTTGACCAGAAACAGCCCCTGGTTCCCGGTCTTTACACCATAGCGTTGCAGGTAGGTTTCAACCGCGCCGGCAAACATGATGCCGGGAAGGTCGTTGTTGCGGAACACCAGCGGACGCTCAAAGGCACCGGTGGCGAGCACAACCTGCTTGGCACGGATGCGATGCCACCGCATGCGCGGGCGGTAGTCGCCGTCGGCTTCAGGCACGTCAAAGTGGTCTGTCACGCGTTCCAGCGCGGTCAGCATGTTGTGGTCGAAAACGCCAGACAGCGTGGTTCGGGTCAGCACTCGCACGTTGGGGGCAGCAGCCAGTTCAGCCTCAACTGTGGCCACCCAGAGGTCTGCATCCATGCCGTCAATCTCAACCGGATCACGCAGCAAAGATCCGCCGCATTCAGTATCCTGCTCAACCAGCATCACCCGCGCGCCCGACTTCGCCGCCACGCGGGCTGCCTGCAAACCCGTTGGCCCCGCGCCCACCACAACGATGTCAGCATGCTGATAGTGGCTGTCATAGCGCGAAACGTCGGCGACATCGTCGGTCACACCCAGGCCCGCAGCCCGCCGGATCACAGGCTCGATCAGCCGATGCCACATGGTCGTGCTGACCAGGAAGGAC
>PAHJ01000082.1 GCA_002705565.1 Geminicoccus sp.
ATCACCATCACCATTCTGACCACGACGCCATTGAAGCGCCCGATACATCCAATTCGGACACCGCACTACTGGCGGATGCCCTGCGGCTGGTGTTGATCGACAAGGGGGTGTTTAGCGCGCACGATGTGCAGGACCAACTATCGCTGATGGATACGCGCTCAGATCGCAATGGCGCCGCTATGGTCGCGCGGGCCTGGGTCGATGCTGATTACAGGGCGGCAATGATGGCCGACAGCGCAGCGGCCGCCAAGACACTGGGATACGACACCAAGGGAACGCCGTTGGTTGTGCTGGAGAACACCAATGACGTTCACAATGTGATCGTTTGCACGCTGTGTTCCTGCTACCCCGTCACGCTGCTTGGGCCTTCGCCGGAGTGGTACAAGTCCAAAGCCTACCGCGCTCGCGTGGTCCGGGACCCGCGCTCGGTGCTGCGCGAGTTCGGAACCGACATCGCCGCTGATCGCGAAGTCCGGGTTCACGATTCCACTGCTGACATGCGCTATATGATCATGCCGCAGCGGCCTGAAGGAACGGCAGGGCTCTCGGAAGCAGAGCTGGCGAGCCTGATCACCCGAAACGGTCTGATTGGTGTTGCGGAACTGTAGCGTCAAAGACCCAGGACAACGTGGGTTTTCCCAGGAAGCGAGCAGAATAGGCGCATGGGGTCTAATCGGGCAGGGCATCCAGGGTTTGCAGCAGGCTTAGATTGACGTGCTGCCGCAGAGTGTCTGAGGCCAGCATGGTGTCCCGTCCGAGTGCTGCATTAAATAAGGTGCGGTGCTCGTCGAAGGCCTCTTTACCGCGAAAGGTCACAACCAGGATCATATATCGAAGATACTTGTCATAGAGCACGGCATGGAGCGCTAGCAGGTTCTTGTTATTGCAGGCTTGGATCAGGGCCAAATGGAACTCCCAGTCGTAGCGCTTCCACAGCTCCTTGTCCGAATAGTCTCCAAGAACCATGCGATCTTCCACCCGGCGCAGCTTGTGGTGCGCTGCGACCAGATCCCCTTCCCAATCGGCATCTCCGGCCTTAATCGACTCCTCGATTGCGAAACATTCGAGCAGGATCCGCATCGTTGCGACTTCATTGAGGTCGGTCTTTGAAATCGGCGTCACGAAGAATCCGCGCTGCTCTTCCGCCGCCACAAAACCCTCCGAACTCAAGCGGTTCAAGGTCTCTCGCAGCGTCGAGAGGCTGGCCTCGTACTGATCACGAAGTGCATTGAGTTTCAGCTTTCTACCAGGCTCCAGAACTCCAAAAATAATATCGTTCTTCAGACGCTGATAGGTCGATGAACCGACGGAATTCAACTTACTGACCATAGAGACGGTTATCCTGCTCCGGTTCAAACCCTGTACGTGATGGTTTCATCAGACATTTCCAGAACACCCACTATGCATCACATTTTTCAAAATGTCAGATGTTTTCAAAAAAATCTTGCATATCTAGGATTGAATGATAGTAGTCATGCTGTCCGCGCATCCGCGTTCGGATAAATGTTTGGGAGGACAATCATGTTTAAGATGACGCGTCGCGCTGCGATCGTTTCTCTGGCTGCGCTTAGCCTGACCGCAGGTGCTGCTACTCCAGCTTTCGCACAAGATAAGCTGACCTTTACCCTGGCAACCTCTGGCTCCGAGACGGACCAGCGTTCTGTTGCTATGGCGAACGTATTTGCACCAATGGTTGCCAGCTTCGCTGACTACCGCCCGGGTTACAACGGCACTCTGTTCGCACAGGGCACCGAACTTGAAGCCATCAGCCGTGGCAACCTGACCATGTCGATCGCTTCTGCTCAGGAAATGGCTCAGTTCTTCCCTGAGTTCTCCATTTTCGCAACCGGCTACGTGCATCAGGATGCCGCTCACCAGGTTCGCGTCTTCAACGACCCTCTGATGGATGCATTCAAAGCTAAGGCTGAAGAAGAGCTGGGCGTTAAGCTGCTCTCCGTCATGTACCTCGGCCGTCGCCATGTGAACCTGCGTCAGTCCCGTGATGAGCTGAACGTACAGACCCCAGCTGACCTCGCCGGTGTGAACCTGCGTATGCCTGGCACCGATTCGTGGCAGTTCCTGGGCAAGGCCCTGGGCGCAGCACCAACGCCAATGGCTTTCACTGAAGTGTACACCGCTCTGTCTACGGGCGCTGTTGACGGTCAGGATAACCCACTTCCAACGGTTGTGGATGCCAAGTTCTATGAAGTGACCAAGCAGATCGCTCTGACGTCTCACCTGGTTGACCTGAACTACATCGCGTTCTCGAAGGAAGCTTGGGATGGTCTCTCTGCGGATCAGCAGCTGACTGTACAGCGTGCCGCTGATGCTGCTGCTGCTTACGGTCGTCTGAAGCAGCTGGACAAAGAAAACAATCTGGCTGACTTTATCCGGAGCAACGGCGTTGAAATCTACACGCCTGACCTCGACGCGTTCCGGTCGCACGTACAGGCTCAGTACGTTGGCAGCGAAGTCGCTGCGACATGGCCTGACGGTGTTCTGGACCAGATCAACGCGCTCGGTAACTAATCCGAGGCCGTCGACCTCGCGGGAGAGTTCTTGTGCCAGATACTGTAAAAGCGCTCGCCCGTGGTGTTGCAATGATCGCCGTCAGCTTGCTGACGGCGGTTTTTCTTGCCTACCTCATCCAGCAGTACTCGATCCGCATTCTCGATGAGCGATTCAAGTGGTCCAACGAGATCGTTGTGATCATCTGGGTTTGCCTGCTGTTTTTCTGGGGGCCGCTGCTGCTTCGTAAGTGGCTGACGCGGGGCGCGGAGTTTATCGCTGCCATGCTGCTCGCCGCGGTCTTCCTGGTATTCTTGCTCCAAATCTTTTCTCGCTATGTCCTGCAAATGCCCTTTGGCTGGACGCTGGAGCTTTGCCTTATTCTTTGGGTCTGGATCGTCTTTTTCGGCTGCGCCTTTGTGGTGCGCCAGCGCGATCAGGTTACCTTTGATGTTCTGTACCTTGCCGTGCCCAAGCCGGTGCGCTGGGTCTTTGCGATCATTGCCTCTGTATCGATTGTTCTGGCTTTTGCGTGGGCCTTTGTGCCGACCTGGGATTACATCGACTGGATGAAAATGCGCAAAACAGCGACGGTGCGAAACCCATTAGACAACGCAAAAATCCCGCTGCGCAGTATCTTCATGGTCTTTACGATCTTCATGCTGGCGGTCATCTTTCGTTTCATCCACCGCACGATCGAAATCGTCCGCAGTGGACCAGAGGTCGATCTGGTGGAGCAGGACACCGCTGAAATGCTGAAGGAACAGGAGGCGCAGTCGTGAGCCTCGAGCTGATCCTATTTCTGATCGCCCTCTTCAGCCTTGCCGCGATCGGCACACCCATCGGCTACACCATTCTGCTCGCGTCCCTGGTTTACCTTGGGACAGCGGGTCTGGACCTCGCGCTGGCGGGCGAGAAGATCCTGCAAGGGCTGTTCAACAGCTTTATCCTGCTCAGCGTGCCTCTGTTTATCGTCGCGGCTAACATCATGAACGCCGGTAGCATTTCAGACCGCTTGCTGAACTTCTGCATCGCGGTGGTGGGGCGGTTCCGCGGCGGGCTGGGGCATGTCAACGTGCTGGCCTCGCTGATCTTTTCAGGCATGTCCGGCTCCGCGGTCGCTGATGCAGCAGGGATCGGTAAAATCATCATCGGCATGATGACTAAGGATGGGCGGTTCTCACGCGGTTATGCCGCTGCCATCACCGCGGCGTCGGCCACCATCGGCCCTATCATTCCGCCGTCGATCCCCATGGTACTGTACGCACTTGTATCCAACACATCCATCGGGGCGCTATTTCTGGCCGGAATCGTGCCGGGGTTGATCATGGGCGCGGTGCTCATGATCATGAACTACATCATTGCCACCCGTCGGGGTTTCGCGATGGAAGAACCGGTGCCGCTGCGCCAGCTGCCCAAGACGACCGGTCAGGCCTTTCCTGCGCTGTTGATGCCGGTCATTCTGCTTTACGGCATCTATGGCGGCATCACGACGCCGACCGAAGCGGCGGCGGTTGCGGCCCTATATGCGCTGTTGCTCGCAGGTCTGTTCTATCGCGCTCTTTCGCTGAAGAAGCTCTATAGCGTGCTGGTCGAAAGTGCGCGGGCGTCTGCGGCGGTTGGGGTGGTGATTGGCGGCGCGCTCATCCTGAACTTCATCGTTCTGACCGAGAACATCCCCGCTATCATGTCGGCCTTCCTGACCGATCTGGACGTGCACCCACTTGTGTTCCTGTTCGGGGTCAACATCCTGGTCTTGCTGCTGGGCTGTGTGTTGGACGCAACGACCATTATCCTGGTGATTGTCCCTCTGCTCATTCCCGCTGCAAGGGCTCTTGGGATCGATTTGGTGCACTTCGGGGTTCTGGTGGTGGTGAATTCCATGATTGGGCTCATCACCCCACCCTATGGAATTTTACTGTTTGTGATCAACGCGGTAACCGGCATTCCGCTGCGGGAAATCATCGTCGAAATCTGGGGCTTTCTCGCTGTTCTGGTCCTGGCGTTGATCATCATGATCCTCAGTCCGGGTCTGGTGCTGTGGTTGCCAAGATTGTTTGGATACGCCGGCTAATCAGTGGGGTGGGAAGAGGTCTTCCCGCTCATAGGGGCCCTGGCGGGCTATTTGATACATGCGTCGATCTCGACGCTTGTGGTTCACCCGGCGTGACCGGGTCAGGAGCGATTTTTTATGAGGGACACCTCACGGCTGGGACTCCTCGGCTTTGGCCTTGTTGGACGACGGCATGTTGCAGCAGCTCAAGGGCTGGAAGCGCTGAGCTTTACGGCTGTGGTTGAAACCGACCCCGTCGGCCGCACAGATGCGACACGGCTGGGTTTGCAGTGCTACGACACGCTGGAAGCCATGCTTGAGGACACATCCATCGACGGGATCGTGATCGCCACGCCGACCCTGCTGCACATCGAGCAGGCCCGACTGTGCGTGGAGGCGGGTCGACCGGTTCTTGTGGAAAAGCCAATTGGTGTGACGTCTAAAGAAGCGGAAGCCACCGTTGCCCTTGCGGAGGCCAAGTGCGTGCCGCTGCTGGTTGGTCATCACCGTCGCCACAACTCCATTGTCCGCGAGGCCAAATCGATCCTTGCCAGTGGCGCAGTCGGGAATATTCGGTCGGTGAATGCGCAGTGCCTGTTCTACAAGCCAGACGCCTACTTTGCCAAAGCCCCCTGGCGCACCAAATTCGGCGCGGGTCCGGTCTCCGTCAACCTGATCCACGATATTGATCTGCTGCGCCATTTTTGCGGCGAGATCGATCAAGTTCAAGCCATGACAGTGCCTTCCAGCCGGGGGTTTGAAAACGAAGAACTGGCCTCGGCGCTGCTGCGGTTCACCTCCGGAGCGCTGGCCACCGTCACTGTCTCTGACAGCGCAGTTTCGCCGTGGAGTTGGGAGTCGACCTCTGCGGAAAACCCCGTCTACGACCCAACAGACCAGAGCTGCTACACCATTTCCGGCAGCAAGGGCGCTTTGTCGGTGCCGGATTTACGGTTGTGGAGGCACGAGGGCGAGGTGGATTGGTGGAATCCCTTCACCGTCGAAAAGAAACCTCATGACGGCGCTGATTCGCTGGTCAATCAACTGCTTCATTTCCATCGGGTGCTGACCGAGCAGGAACCGCCTTTGGTCAGTGGCCGCGAGGGCCTTCAGGCCTTGCGGGTGATCGAAGCAATCCAGTGCGCCGCCCAAACCGGGGAGCGGGTCATCGTGGAGACGTCCATCAACGGAACGGCTCCTGACACAGGCGCGATCAGTCAACCAACCGCATCCTTGGGTCAGATCGGGCGTTGAACCATGAGCATCGATGACGCGCTCTTTGTCGATCTGAGAGGGGTTTTGCCTCTTGACGCAAATCGTGTGAATGCCGTGGTGAAGGCCGGTTTCGGTGCCGCAATTCTCAACCAGAGCCAGCTCAGGGGTGACCCGGCCGAACATCGTCGTCTCCGCCTCAGAGTGGGTCTGAACCGGATCATCGTTGCCCTTGATACGGGTGACGTGCAAGAATTGGAGCAGGCGGAAGCCTTTGGCGCGGCCGGGGTGGTTGTTGGCGCCGGTAACCAGAGGGACGCCCGAAGCCTGCGCAGCTTGTCTCTGACAGCAGCAGAGCTGGGCTTGTCATTCGCCGTTATTCCCAGTCCTGATTCAGACCTTGAGATCGCTGCGCTGACCAGTGCATCCATGAGCGAGGTGCCGCTGTGCCTGCGCACGGACCGGATGCTGGCCGACGATCGCCAGCCGGCCACATTTCGCAGGCTGACCCCGGAAACGCTCGGCTTGGTGCTGGTGACAGACCGGCATGTGCGCGGCCTGCAAAACGGGGAGCAAGCGCTGCCGGGCTTGGGCCATCTGCCCCTAGCGCCGCTGGTTGCCCTGATGGCGCGCAAGGGCTTTGTCGGTCCCTGGGTGGTCTCACTGGGCAGCAAGGTTGGCGAGCCGGCGGATGCCGAGGTCCTGGGCAAGGCCGCGCGTCTGGGCCGGCTGGCCCTGCTGCATCTGCTCGACCAAGCCTCCACCGGGGAGCCCGCGCTCCTGCCTGTTCGGGCGCTGTTGCCGCCCCGGGTGCAGGCCAAGGGTTTTGAGTTCATCGAACTCGCCGTTGACCAGCGCAGCCGTGCTGAGGTCGAGGCCCTGTTGACCGCCCTGTCGTTCCGTCTGGAACGCCAGCATCGCACCGCAACGGTCGAGCTGTGGCGGCAGGGTGCAATCAACATCGTGCTGAACGAGGAAATCGAGGCCGCGGGCGCGCGACCCTTCGTCTGCGACATGGGCCTGCGGGTTGATGATGCACAGGTCTCGGCGCAGCGCGCGGGGATGCTCGGCGCCCATCACCATGCGCCCTCTCGCCAGCCTGGCCGGCTGCCAATTCCTGCGATGAAAGACAGCCTGGGCACCATCGTTCACTTCATCGATCAAAAATCTGACACCCACCGGGTCTGGGACATCGAATTCGCCCCTGCGCTGCTAGGCCAAGTGTCGCCACCGGCGGGGTTGCGGCGGGTGGATCATATGGCCCAGATCATGCCGGACCGGGAATTGGAGGGGTTGATGCTCTATTACCTCTCCACCTTCGGCCTCACCAAGCGCACCCAGGTGGGGATGAAAGATCCCGTTGGCATGGTCGCCAGTCAGGCGCTGGAAACGCTGGAGGGGGAAGTTCGGATTGCACTCAACGGGGTGGACGCCACGCACTCACCGCCCCCAGGAACCAGCGTGCAGCACGTGGCCTTCCAGAGCGATGACATTTTCGAAACGGCGGCTGTTCTGGCGGCTCAAGCCTTTGAGACGCTGCCTGTTCCGTCCGATTATTACCGCGAGCTGGGCGCGCGTTTCGACCTCCAAGCGGACCGTCTGGCCCGGTTCGAGCGCGCCGGGGTGCTCTACGACCGAGACAGCGCCGGCGGCGAGTTTTTTCAACTCTATAGTCTGCCCTTGAGCAGCGGGCTGTTCTTTGAGATCGTAGAGCGAAGGGGTGGGTATGGCGGCTATGGTGCTGCCAATTCGCCCATGCGCAGGATGGCTCTGGCCCAATCCATCGCTGACCGGCCGCACGGCAGCGCTTAACCGAACGGCGGGGCTCGTCGTGGTGGGTGGGCTGCTGGCTGGGCTGCTGGTGGCCGAGCCGGATTTTGACGATTTCACGCCTTACCAACCGAAAGGTACCCTCATGTCTGACGCTGACACTCGCGCCTGGTGGACCACATCGATCATCGACATGGCACCGGGGCACATCGCCTTTAGAGGTGAAAACGTCGAGGACTTGATCGGCAATCTAGGCTTTGCCGAAATGATCTGGTTCATGGTTGTGGGCACCAAGCCCTCTGCTGTGCAAGGCGCCCTGCTGGAAGCGGCCCTGGTGGCCGGCGTGGATCATGGTCCCCAGGCCCCGTCGATCGCGGCGGCCCGTATGGCGGCAACGTGCGGCGTCGGTCTGAACAATGCTATGGCAACCGGGGTGAACATGTTGGGTGACGTGCACGGCGGGGCTGGCGAGCAGTGCGCGGAGCTCTATTACGACATCGCCGAACGCATGGATGCCGGGGCATCGCTGGACGAGGCCACGGTTGCCGGACTGGACGCTTGGCGGGCACAACATGGCAAGATCGTCAGTGGCTTTGGCCATCGGTTTCACAAGCCAATCGATCCACGCGCACCCCGTCTGATGGGACTGGTGCGAGCTGGCGCAGAGAGCGGGGAGGTTTCAGGGCGGTTTGCAGATATCGGCGAAGCGGTTCAGGCCCGCCTGACGCAGGAGCGTGACGGGCGCGCGTTGGCCATGAACATTGACGGCGCGACGGCGGTGATTTTCTGCGAGCTCGGCCTGCCGGCGCCGCTGTCACGCGGGCTGTTCTGCTTGTCGCGTTCAGTCGGTATTCTGGCCCACGCCTGGGAGCAGATGGGCGAAGGTCGCCGGAACAAAGGCCCGATGCCGCCCGCCCTGCTGCCGCTCTACAAGCCACGCGAAGACGGCTGACGCCGAACCACCAGCAGCAGATAAAGTCAGAAAATTCTGGTCATACAGAAAATATATGATATTTTGATTGTCATCCTATTTTCTAGGCGCTCCTGCCTGCCTTGGTTCAGATCGGACTCCTGCTGTGACGGCACCACTGTTTTCGTTGGCCCACCTCACGCTGATCGATTGCTCGGTCCCCGAGTTGATCTATATCGCCGCCCGTTCGGGCTACGATGCGGTCAGCCCGCGCCTGATCCCCATGCACATCCCCGGCGAGTTTGCCTGTCCCCCCGAAGACCGCGCCGGCGTGCGAGCGATGAAAACCGCGCTGGAGGTGACTGGTATCAAGGTGCTGGACGTCGAACTGGCCCGCATTACCGAAGAGTGCGACCCGCCGACCTTTGAGCCTGCTTTTGAGTTAGGCGCAGAGATCGGCGCCAAGCACATGATCATGAGCGCCTGGACCCAGGACCGCCACGACCGATCGTTCCTGATCGATTGCTATGCCGAGACCTGCGAAATTGCGCACAATTACGGGCTGACGGTGGATCTGGAGTTTCCGTCTTTCTCGCGTCTGCGCACGCTGGATGAAGTCCTGGATATTGTCCGGGCAGCGGATCAGCCCAACAGCGGAATTTTGGTGGATACTCTCTATGTTCATCTGTCCCGCGTGGATTTGGGTGAGCTGCTGCACGTTCCCGCCGAGCTGCTGCACTTCCTGCACGTTTCTGACGCTCTGCCGGGGATCGCGGACACGCGCGAAGGCATGATTCAGCTGGCTCGCGACGCGCGGCTTTACCCCGGAGAGGGTTGTATCGACTTTGCCGGCGTCGTCGAGCGTATGCCACCGGTTTACTACTCCATCGAACTGCCCAACCAAAGTCGTGTGCGCGAGCTGGGCTACGAAGAGCACGCTCGCCGGTGCCTGCAACACGCGCGCGCTGTCATGGGCGAGGCCCAGTCCCGGCGCTTGCCGGTTTCTTTAGACCTCTCACCCTCAGCATCTTCCTCCACTCGTTCTTCACATTTGGAATCCCTTCATGCCTGAACCACTCACCCCTGATCAGACTGCCCAGCTCGACACCATGGTCGAGCGTGCTCGCGCTGCGATGGCCCAGATTGAAAATTTCAGCGAGGAGCAGCTCGACAAGCTCGCGCAGGCGATCGGTTGGTACGCCAGCAACGAGACGACCTTCACGCGCCTGGCACAAATGGGTGTGGACGAGAGCGGCATCGGTGACCGGGCAGGGCGTCCGGGCAAGCGGTTCAAGATCCACGGCGTGCTGCGCGATGCGCTGCGCCAGAAGACGACAGGCGTGGTCGAAGTCGACGAAGCCCGTGGTCTGGTCAAATACGCCAAACCCGCCGGCGTGATTGCCTCTCTCATCCCCATGACCAACCCGGCCCTGACGCCGCCCGTGACCGGCGTCTATGCGGCAAAAGCGCGGAATGCGGTGATCTTCTCACCCCATCCCCGCACCAAGAACACCACCGCCGCTATGGTCGATGTCATGCGTCTGGCTTGTGTTGAGGCGGGCGCGCCGGCTGATCTGTTCCAATGCATCACCGAGCCGTCGATCCCCCTCACCCAAGCGCTGATGAGCGCCTGCGACCTGACGCTGGCGACGGGCGGCAAGCCCATGGTTAAGGCCGCCTATTCGTCGGGCCGTCCGGCCTATGGCGTGGGTGCGGGTAATTCGACTATGGTAATCGACGAGACCGCCGACATTGATGAGGCAGCGTTGAACACGCGCCTGTCAAAGACGTCTGATTTCGGCTCCGGTTGCTCTGCGGATGGCAATATCGTGATCCAGGCGTCGATCTATGACGCCATGATTGCCGCGCTGGTGGCTGAGGGCGGCTACCTCTGTTCGGATGAGGAGGCGGCGTCGATCGAAGCGGCCATGTGGGACGAGCGGGGCAACCGCACCCTTGCGACCGTGGCATGCCCGCCTCAGCAGATCGCCGCGGAGGCTGGTTTTTCTATCCCGGAAGACCGTCGCTTTCTGATGGTTCCCAACCACGGCAAAATCGGCAAGGAACATCGCTTTTCCGGTGAAAAGCTAACGACTTTGATGGCGCTGTACCGGTTCGAGCACTTTGATGAAGCGCTGGAGATGGTGCGGGGGATCTACGCGGTGGCAGGCAAGGGCCATTCTTGCGGCATCTATTCCCACCGGGACGATCACATCGATGCGCTGGCGCGGGTTGCGCCGGTGTCCCGCATGATGGTGCGCCAGGCCCAGTCCAAGGCGAATGCTGGGTCCTTCAACAACGGAATGCCCATGACCAGCTCGCTGGGGTGCGGCATCTGGGGTGGCAACATCACCAACGAGAACGTCACGCTCAAGCACATGATGAACTACACGTGGGTCAGCCGTCCTATCCCTGAAGACCGACCCTCAGAGCAGGAGTTGTTCGGAACCTATTTCGGCAGAGAGGTTGCGTGATGCTGTCACCGTCTGAGACGCAGGGGGCAACCAAGACTGTTGCTGAGCACCTGGTGGACTATCTTGAACGCCGCGACGTGCGCCATGTATTTGGCCTGTGCGGGCACACCAACATCGCGGTCTTGGCCGCCATGGCCGACAGCCCAATCGACTTTGTGACCGTTCGGCACGAGCAAATCGCCAGCCACGCTGCTGACGCCTACGCGCGGGTTACGGGCAAGGCCTCGGTGGTCCTGTCGCACTTGAGCCCCGGTCTGACCAACTGCGCGACCGGGGTCGCAAATGCGGCCCTGGACTGCATTCCCATGGTGGTGATCGCCGGAGACGTCCCGACGCACTATTACGGCAAGCATCCGCATCAGGAAGTGAACCTGCATGCGGATGCCTCGCAGTACGAGATCTATCGCCCCTTCGTAAAGCGGGCCTGGCGCGTGGATCGAGCGGATCTGATGGCTGAGATCCTGGAAAAGGCCTTTCATCTTGCTGAAAGCGGTCAGCCTGGTCCGGTGTTGGTTAACGTGCCGATGGACATTTTTAGCGCGGTCATCCCGTCTATCAGCTTTGACAAAGTGTCCGGCAACACCCGTGCGCTGGTCAAGCCGTCCATGGACGATCAAATCGCAGAGCGGATCATTGGTGCTCTGACTGAGGCGGATAACCCGGTGCTGTACGTTGGCGGTGGCATTTTGCTCGCTGATGCCAGCGAGGAGCTCGAAGCCTTTGCCGATACCATGCAGATCCCCATTGCCCACTCCCTGATGGGTAAGGGGGCGGTGCGCGATGATCACCCACTGGTGCTGGGCATGACCGGGTTCTGGGGGACCGAGCTGGTCAATCAGGCTTGCCTGAACGCTGAGACAATTTTCGCCATTGGCACCCGATTCAAGGAAGCAGACTGCTCATCCTGGTATCCAGGCTACACATTCAATGTGCCCGGGTCCAAGATCATCCATGTCGATATCGAGCCCTCTGAAATCGGTCGGAACTACCCTACGGAGATCGGGGTCGTAGCCGACGCCAAAGCGGCGCTGACAGTGCTCAACCGGGTCGCCAACCGTCAATTCCCTCAAGGCCGCCCGACCAACCCGACCACTGCAGCCATCAGCGATTTTCGCAAGACCTTCGTCGCGTCGAACGCAGAACACGCCACCAGTAACGCCTTTCCCATGATGCCCGAACGCATTCTTGCCGACGTCCGAAAGGCTTTGCCGGCCGACGGAATCCTGACCACCGACGTGGGCTGGAATAAGAACGGTGTGGGCCAGCAGTTTGACATTCTGACGCCAGGTTCAATCCTGACACCGGGTGGCTTCGCGACCATGGGGTTCGGTCCGCCAGCAGCCATAGGGGCCAAGCTCGCAGCGCCGGACCGGACGGTTCTGTCGCTGGTCGGTGACGGCGGGTTCGGGCAGAACCCCGCGATGCTGGCAACGGCGGTTGAACTGGGACTGGGCATCGTCTGGCTGGTGATGAACAACAACGCCTTTGGGACCATCGCGGGCCTGCAAAAGGCGCACTACGGCCTGACCTACGGCACCACATTCCCGGGCGAGGCAGGCGCGCCGACCAACGGTCCGGACTACGCCCTGATCGCGCAGGCCTATGGGGCGACAGGTGTGCGCGTTGAGTCGGCGAACGCGCTACTACCAGCGCTTGAGGCGGCTTTCGCCATGAACCGTCCCGTCGTGCTTGACGTGGCAATGATCAACAATCCAACCCCGACCACGGGCCACTGGAATATCCTGGATATCTATTCACCCGAGGGTGGCGTGTCCCACGTCGCGACCTAAGCCAACCTCGGATACAGCAGCTACAGCTTTGCCCCACCGATCGACACATTGGCGCGGCCCTCCTCGGGCCTGCAGACAATGAAAGCGGGCGTTGATCGGTGGGGCAATTCACCTCTTCGACGTGCTTCTTGGCACGGGCACTAGCACTGGCTCTTGCATGGGCCCTGGCCCTGGCCCTGGCTCTTGCACGGGCACTGGCCCTGGCCCTGGCTCTTGCACGGGCACTGGCCCTAGGGAAGCGGCCTGAATACGGGTGCCAGCGCCCGCCGAAAGTCACCCTTTGACCCCAGCTTGCGCAGGTTCCAGTTCAGGACGGGCAAGCCACCCTCGTCGCCGATCAAATTCTGCCACTTATCGGCAAATTCGGCGCTCGACAGGGGCCGTTCCGGATCACCATTGGGTTCCAGCCGGTCTGACACGAGCTCTTGTCCCGACCTCAGGCGAAGGGTGACAGTGGCAAAACGGTGATCGGGAAAATCTGCGTTATCGAGCTCAGATTCCCGCAGTGTGATCCTATTGGCCATGGCCAGAATAGCGGGATCACGGAGCCCGTCTTCGGTGACTTCCTCAACCCCCAGCCGACCCCGGACCAGCAGCGCAGCCACTGGGAACGGCATTGAATACTGAGCTTGCTCGGTGTCTGCCGGGTGGCGGACGGCGAGACGGCAGGCTTCGTGGAATGATTGGATTTCCACCGCTTCGATGTCTTCGGCGCGCAAGTTGTGACGCTTGCGCAGCTGCGCGGCGCCCATGATCGCAGGCTGTGCCCAACGGCAGACCGGATAGGGCTTGAAGTATTGTTCGCGCAGGGTCCAGCGTTCGCCCAGGCTAGCCGTGTCCATGGTGTCCAGCAGTTCAGCCGGTGCGCCGGTGAAGCCGCGCTGGGCCAGATCGACTGCCGTGACCCCCGCCATCGCGCCCCAGCCCGCGCCGTCCTTGAGCATGGTCGGATGATCGATGCATCGCATCATCGGGCTCCGCGGGCCGTGATACTCCGCTGTGCCAAGCGCGTGCAGCATTTGGCTATCACTGAGCCCACGCAAGCGCCCCATCATCGCGGCTACGCCTACGGCTGCCCAAGCCCCGCTGGTGTGGTAGTCCGACGCGGTCTGATGCAACGCGATGCCGGCACGCAGCGCGATTTCATAGCCCACGGCAAGGGCGGATAGCGCCTCTGCGCGGTCGGTTTTATGGCGCTCAACAAACGGTGCCCACGCGCCGAACAGCGCTGCTCCGGCGTGCCCTTTACACAGGCGGTGACCGTCGTGTGCGTCAATGGCATCGACCGTCATTCCCAGCGCCAACGCAGCCCCCGCAGGCGCAACCTTGGCCCCTGAGAAACAGAGCTTTTCCGAGATGCTGCGGTCAGCCAGCCATGTTTGTGAAACGGTCTCGCGCAGGACCGCTGACAGGTCGGTTTTGGCGCCTGCAAGGGCAACGGCACAGAGGTCCTTCAAACACAGAGCCAAGGTCGCTTTGGTTGTCGTTGGCAGGTCTGACCAGTGGCAGGTGCGGATAAAATCAAATGCATTCATACGTCTACAGTAGTCGCCTGAGTGCCTTCGATATTTGAGAACGCGACGCACCTGACGCGAATGGCTTAGTCATTGAGCGATTTTGCACGGGCCAGGGCCGCCAGGATTTTAGCCCAGTCTGCTGTGTTGGCGGTGGGGTCCTGCACCTCGACCGCGCAATAGGCATCGGTGTTGGGGTCGATGACAAACAGAATGTCCGCTCCAATGCTCTCCAGGACTGCAGCGGCGTCGCGGTGAGAGGTGTCGTGGGGGGTGGCTTCGGGGCCACTGGGCGGGTTGCGGCGGTAGATTCGATTGGGTTGCAGACGGAAGTCAGCGGGCACGGGGCCGCTGCCCGGTCGGATCAGCCAGGCATGCTCAAAGGGCGAAAACCGGGTCAGACGGTTGACCACGGCTTCGGGCCGGCTGAAATCCAGAGCGCTCAACACCCGCAACAGCGCCCGTTCCTCGGACTGGTCCCGCAGGTTCAGCAGTTCCAGCAAAAGGGTCAGAAGCAGCGACACGGTGAACACCAGCGCGGTGAGCTTAATAAAGGTATCCCAGCGGCTCAGGTCAGTCAGCCAAATCAAAGCTGGTGCTACCAAGAGGGTGGTCAGAATCAAGCTCAGGAACCGCCAGGACAGGACGGGGTTTTGCCGCGGGAGTCGGGCTGAGTGCACGGTGGCATAGGCGAACATCAGAATGGCGATGGCACCCAAATGCACCGGCAAGACGGTCAGCAGGTCAGAGAAATCAGTGGCAATAAAGGGAACCCCGATCAGGGTCAGGGTCAGCAACCCATTCACCCGCTGGTTTTCCCGGCGGCTGAGCTGTGACCGGTCCCGCAGAAAGGCCCATAGAGAGGGTAGGAGCAGACCCAGAATCTGAAAACCAGCCAGAAACAGCGAATGTACCATCGAAGTTGAGGCGGCGAATAGAATGGTGATCAGCAGGCATAGCAGCGCACCGAGGAGGGCAAACAGTTTCAGCGCCAGCGGGGCGTGCCGTCGCAGCAGGCCTTCGACCGCTAGCAAAAGGCCCAGCGGCACAAAGCAAATGGCGACAAAACTCAACCCGAGAAAGACCCTGATTTCACTGATCCAGTAAAACCCCCTGCTCGCCAGAAACAGTGCGAGCAGCAAGGACAGGGCGCCAAAGCGGACTTCCAGCAGGCTGGGCAGGCGATTGCGGCGCACGGGCAGGAGCATGTGCAGGGCAACGGCCCCGACCCCGGCGGCGGCCAGCAGGTTGATGACACCATCCCATGGCAGCATCAGGACGTCCCCTTTCGCGCCCGCAAGTCACCCTGCGAGCGGGCCGGGTTGAGCCACTGTGCCAGCGGGGCAACCAGAGAGGACAGGAATAGACTGCCCAGCTGCAGGCTGAAACCCACCCCGGTGAGCCCAGCCAGTCGCCGCCGCAGGATGCGCCGAGCAGCCTCGGCATTGGCCCGTCCGATTTGCAGAAAGTCGTCGCCTCGGTTGTAATCCAATTCCTGGCTGCATAGCGTGTTGTAGGCGCCAATGCGGTGGTCGGTCGCGTTCGCGCGTGCCTTTTTCAGGTGGTCCGAACCGCCCTTGTAGGCGTCTTCAATCACAAATCTGTCGGGCCGGAATGCTGCGTCTTCGCTGACGCCAAAGGCTGCGCGGTGGCGTGCCATGATTTGAGTGGCGAGTCCCAGATGGCGGGGTGACGGCATGGCGTCTTGGTCCAGTCCCGGAAACACGTCAACAAAGGTCTCCCCCACCAATCCCACAGCCGCAGGAACCTGGCTGACGCTGCTGATCCAAAACGGCCGACACTGGCGGCGGAAGTAATAGAGCACGCAGGTCAGGATATAC
>PAHJ01000083.1 GCA_002705565.1 Geminicoccus sp.
GTTAGGCGATCAGCTGGCAGGTGCAAAATCCGATACAGACGCCGATACAGACACCGATGGTGGTCGCAGCGTTCTCGTAGGGTATTCAATCGGCGGGATGCTGGCCCTGGACTTTGCTCTCGACCATCCCGAGCGGGTAGCGGCGCTTGTGTTGATCTGCACGACCCCGGCCTTTGGCGGCCCGGACCCAAGTTTCAAGGAAGCCTTCTTAAAAGCTCGGCTGGCGGGGTTGGATGCGGGGCAGACCATGGCCCAGAGTGCGCCCGGTATCGTCGCGGGGTATTTGGGTGAGCGTGCCGATGATGCGGCGATTGAGCTGGCCACCGAAATGGCTGCGGCCATCCCGGAGACGACCTTCCGCGCCGTGCTGAAAACACTGGTGACTTTCAACCGTCGGGATGACCTGGGCGCAGTGGTTCCTCCTTGCCTGATTGTCGCAGGCAGTAAAGATGCTAATGCACCGGCCAAAACAATGGTTAAAATGGCGGACCGGATCCCGCGCACCCGTTTTGTTGAATTCGATGCGGGCCACGGGTTGCCGATGGAGTGCCCTGAAGACTTGGCGCAGGCCATTCAGGCTTTTCTGAACGATTTCGAGCTGTAGAGTAACGCACATGACCCTGATCGCGACACCCGACCCGTCACCCATGTTCGACGCCAAGGCCTGGCGACTGACAGAGCAAGAGCAGCGCCTGACCGGCTTGGCGCGGGACTTCGGCGCAAACACTCTGACGGGACGCGCCCACCGCTGGGATACTGAGGCGACGTTCCCGCTGGAAAACTATCATGACATGCACTCCAACGGACTGCTGGGTATCGGCGTGCCTGAGAGCCATGGGGGTCTTGGTGCCGATTACCGGGCTTACATGCTGACCGCAGCAGAGATGGGCCGGTTTTGTGGGGCGACGGCGCTGACGTGGAACATGCACGTGTGCTCGACGCTGTGGACGGGGCCCCTGTCGGATGATCTGGAACTGGACGACGAAGCGTCGCATGCCCACGAAGCCCGGCGCCAAGAGCACTTCCGCCGAATCATCGAGGACGGCGCGATCTACTCACAACCGTTTTCCGAAGGCGGTGCAGCCGCAGCTGGGGCTGCGCCCTGGTCCACCACAGCAACCCCGGTCGATGGTGGTTGGGTCATCAATGGCAAAAAGATCTTTGCCTCGCTTTCCGGCTTCGCGGACTACTACGGCATTTTGTGCGGCGAGGTTCAGGCCAGCGGCAAATATTCCCGCCGGGATACGATTTACATCGCAGTCCCCGCCAAGGCCGACGGCGTCAAGGTGGTTGGTGACTGGGATCCATTGGGGATGCGCGGAACCGTTTCACGCACGCTGATTTTCGAGGACGTCTTCGTACCCGATTCAGCCGCGCTCATGCCCCATGGGCTTTACTTTCAGGCGGCCTCCCGCTGGCCGCACATGTTCATGACGCTGTCCCCGACCTACATGGGGATCTGTCAGGCTGCCTATGACTTCACGATTGCCTATCTGCGGGGTGAGATCGAAGGCCTGCCGCCGGTCAAACGTCGGCAGTTTCCGACCAAGCAGCTCGCTGTTGCTGACATGAATGTTCAACTCGAGTCCGCTAAAGCGCTCTGGTTCCAGGCCATCACCGAAGCCTGCGCTGATCCCACCAAGGAGCAGTTGATGCGGGCCTATACCGCCCAACACGTGGTGATGGAAACGGCCAACAGCCTGTGTGCGCTGGCGATCCGGACGTGTGGGGGGCAATCGATGCTGAAGACGCTGCCGCTGGAGCGCCTGTACCGTGATAGCCGCTGTGGCTCACTGATGCTGCCGTGGACGGCAGAAATCTGCCTGGATCGTCTCGGCAAGTTGGCCCTTTATGAGGATGGCGAAAGCGACGATGACGACGCTTAAGCCTTCGCAATTGCTTGAAGCGCTGGATGCTGCTGTTGCCGAGCAGGGCAGCGATCTGACCCCGAGATTGATTGGGGATGACGGGGCGTACAGTCTTGCTGCCTTGTCCCAGACCTCCCAATCCCTTGCCACCGTTTTGGCCGCCAAGGGCGTCAAGCCAGGTGATCGCGTCGGACATTTGGGGAAAAACTCTGCGGCCCTGATCGTTCTCCTGTTCGCCTGCGCACGGCTGGGCGCGCTGCTGATGCCGTTGAACTGGCGGCTGAGCGTCAAGGAGTGGACTTGGATGCTGGACGACGCCGCGCCGTCTGTGCTGGTGACCATGGAAGGCTTCCACCAGAACCAGGACGCGCTCACCGGCGCGCCATGCTTTGATCTCCTGGCCCTGCTTGATGAAGCCGCCACCGCATCCATCGATCCGCTCTTGGACACAGGGGCGGGCGATCCAGATTTGTTGCTGGTTTACACCTCGGGCTCCACAGGTCGGCCCAAGGGGGCGGTTCACACCCAGGGGGCCGTGTGGGCCAACGCGCGCCTTTCTCATGCCATGCATAATTATAACCCGCGGGGCGTTCAGGACCGCGTGCTAACGATCCTGCCCATGTTCCACGTCGGTGGTTTGGCGATCCAGACCCTGTCAGCCTTGCTGCACGGAGCGCAGGTGCGCTTGATGACGGCCTTTGAGCCCAACCAGATGGCCGCGCTGCACGAAAGCTTCCGTCCGACCTTAACTCTGCACGTACCGGCAACCCTTCAAGCGATGCTGAACCTGCCACAGTGGGCAAATCTGGACCTGAGCGACTTGCGCGCAGTGTCGATTGGTTCGACCGATGTCCCGATTGAGCTGATTTCCGCGCTGCAGACTCGAAGCATTCCTGTTCTCCAGATCTACGGTGCCACTGAGTCTGGACCGATTTCAATTTTCCAAAACATTGATTTAGCACTTAGCAGGCCCGGATCGATCGGGACGGTTCCGGAGGGCGTGGAGATCCGGTTACAGCGGCCCGATGGATCAACCTGTGACCTCGATGAAGCCGGTGAAATCGCGATCCGCGCTGACAACCTTGCCCGGTGCTACTGGCCAAATCTGCCACTGGTCAACGCTGACGGTTATTGGTCCTCCGGTGATGTCGCGTCCCGTGACGCCGAGGGGGTTTACTGGTTCCGCGATCGGCTGAAGAACGTCATCATCTCAGGGGGTGAAAATATTTATCCTGCTGAAATTGAGCGGGTTTTACGGTCGGTGCCAGGTGTGGGGGATTGCTGCGTGGTTGGTGTGGCCAGTCCGCGCTGGGGTCAAACGCCGGTGGCTGTTATCGAAGGATCGCCCTTGCCGCTGGATTCCATTCGGGCCCGGTTAAACGAAGAATTGGCTCGCTTCAAGCACCCCAGCCGGATCGACTTTCTGCCTGTTTTGCCGCGCAACGCTATGGGCAAGATCGTCCGCGATGACGTGGTGCGCGTAGTCGCCGAAGGGCACTAAGTTGGGTTAAAGGTTCTATCAGGATGGTAAAAGCTTAACCCCACGGGTTTGACAAGGTGTCGATCTGTCCTGTTAGGTAGGGTTGCTTAAGGATCAAGAGTGCTCGGCGATGGGCTTGTCTGTGTTGGGCGCCGGTGGGCGTTCAAGTCAAGTCCAAGAAGAGTCTGGGCATACTGAGACCTATTGAGTTATTGCTGACAGTCCATGTTTCTTTGGGAGGAAAACAAATGAAAATGACACAGCGTATTCTGTTCGGCCTGGCGGTTGGCGCAACGGCCCTGTCCGCTGGCGTTGCGACCGCACAGGAAACTGTAACGCTTCGCATGGGCACCTGGTTGCCCCCACAGCATCACATGATCGCGACCACGTTGAACGACTGGATCGCGTCAGTTGACGAAGCTTCAGACGGTCGCATTCAGATCAAGGTTGATCCAGCACCGATCGGTGGCCCACCAGCCCAGTACGACCTGGTTCGCGCCGGCGCGTCTGATCTGGTTTACCACGTTGCCGCTTACACGCCCGGACCGTTCGAAGTCCTGCGCGCGATTGAGCTGCCGTTCCTTTCCACCTCGGCTGAGGCCGGTTCTCAGGCTGCGTGGGACTGGTACCAGCGTAACATCGGTTTTGGTGAAGAACTCGAAGACGTGAAGGTTATCACGCTGTTCGTACACGGCCCTGGTGCCATTCACACCAAGAAGCCAATCGCAACGCTTGAAGACCTGGCTGACGTAAAGCTGCGCGTTGGCGGCGGCGGTGTTCGCATGTCTGAAGCGCTGGGTGCTGTTCCAGTCGCCATGCCTGCTTCTCAGGCTTATGAGGCCATCTCCAAGGGCGTCGCTGATGGCGCCATGTTCCCTTACGAGTCCATTGCGGGCTTCCGACTGGGTGAGTTGGTCGACTACCACCTGTCGATCCCAGGTGGCCTCTACACCACGCCATTCGTGATCATGATGAACCAGGCGAAGTACGACTCTATGCCTGCTGATCTGCAAGCGGCGCTGGACGAAGCTGGCGGCATCAACGGTGCCAAGTTGCTTGGCGCTGGCTGGGACGAGGCTGACCGTGTTGGCATGCAGCGGGCTATCGACGGCGGTGGCACGATAACCACGCTGTCGGACGCTGAGCTGACGCGCTGGGCTGACCAGATTTCCTTCATGGAAGCAGACTGGATTGGCCGTGCTGACGCCCGTGGTTTGGACGGTGCGGCACTGCTTGATGATCTCAAGGCAACCTTTGGCAAGTACAATAATTAAACCATTGTCTTGCGTGATTGAAGCTGGGGCAGGACGATCCTGCCCCGGCTTTCATTTCTTACGTTTCGATTGATTAAGACATTTTCCATTTGGGGCTTTGAGGAATGATCTTACGCGTCATCAGTACCGTCCTTACCTCCATCGCTGCGGTTTCGCTGCTGGCGCTTATGGCGCTGACTTTCGCTGATGTCATTGGGCGCGAATTCTTCAACAAGCCCCTGACCTTTTCGGTTGAGCTGACCAGGTTGGCCATGGGGCTGACTGTTTGCCTTGCCTTTGGCACCACCACGGTTTCAGGGCGGCATATTTCAGTGGATCTGATCCAGGGTTTTGTTGGCAAGCGGGTATATGGATTGATGCTGCGGCTCTCGTCCGTGCTGCTGACCATATTTTTTGGGGTTCTCGCGTGGGGATTGTTGGGCAAGGCGCGGCAATTCGCCGGAGATGGGCTGGCGACGCAAGTGCTGTTTCTGCCCGTTGCGCCGGTGGTCTATGCGATGTCTCTAGCTTGCCTTGCGGTCGCTGCGATTGCTGCTGTGATGATTTGGGTCGGCACCGACGCACAGAGCGAGGTCGAAGAGCATCTCGCCGAGGCGCGAGCGCTGGATAATCCCTCCAATCCCGACCATAAAAACTAGAGGAGCGCGCGCATGGAACCGTTGACCATAGGCCTGCTGGCGCTCGGCATTTTGTTTGTCCTGCTGATTATCTCCGTTCCCATCGGCGTTGCCATGGCCGCTTGCGGGGTTCTGGGTGTTGCCGCAATCATTGGCCTCAAGCCCGCTTTGGCGCTGTTTGGCAACACGGTCTACGAGACCACGGCCAACTTTGACCTGTCCATCATTCCATTGTTTGTGCTGATGGGGTCCGTGGCGTCGCGGTCCGGGCTTAGTCGCGAGCTGTATTCCGCCTTTAACGCCTGGTTGGGCGCCTTGAGGGGCGGTGTGGCACTGGCAACCGTCGGAGCATGTGGGGCTTTTGCGGCGATCTGTGGTTCGTCTGTCGCCACCGCAGCAACCATGAGTCAGGTTGCGCTGCCGGAAATGAAGCGCTTCAAGTACGCTGACAGTCTGGCGACTGGTTCGGTGGCCGCGGGCGGGATTATCGGGATTTTGATCCCACCCTCTGTGGTTCTGGTGCTGTATGGCATTTTGACCGAAACCTCGATTGGCGACCTGTTTATCGCCGGGTTCATTCCGGGCATTCTGACGACGCTCGGCTTCATGCTGGTCATCGCCATTTTTACCCGCTTCAACCCTGAAGCCGGACCCAAGGGCGAGAAAACCACCATCGGTGAAAAGTTCCGCGCGCTCGGGCGCACGTGGGCGATTTTGTTACTGTTTATCCTTGTTATCGGCGGCATCTACTTTGGCTTTTTTACGCCGACTGAGGCTGCGGGCATCGGTGCCGTCGGCGCCTTCGCTATCGCTGCACTCCGAGGGCGACTGAACTTCGAGACGATCAAGGGCTCGTTGCTGGAGACCATCCGAACAACGGGCATGATTTTCACCATTCTGATCGGCGCGATTGCACTCAACAATCTGATGGTGTTCTCCGGTATGGCCTGGGGCCTGTCGAGCTTTGTCTCTGGTCTTGATATGCCGCCCATGATGGTCATGGTCGTGATCCTGCTGATCTATCTGGTCCTGGGCTGTTTCATGGACGCTCTGGCGATGATCCTGCTGACCGTGCCGATATTCTTCCCCATCGTTGTCAACCTTGGCTTTGACCCGGTCTGGTTCGGGATCATTGTTGTGATGGTGGTCGAGCTGGGGCTGATCACGCCGCCCATTGGAATGAATGTCTTTGTGATTAAAGGAATGGCGCAGAACGTGCCGCTGCAAACCATCTATCGGGGCGTGATTCCCTTTGTATTGGCTCAGATCGTCCTTGTGATCCTTGTCTTCCTGTTCCCGCAAATCGCCCTGTGGCTGCCTGATACGGCGGATGCGATACAAGATTGGTTGAACCTCTAGGCTCTATCTTCAACCAATCCGCTGCACGTAGCAGGCGCGGTCTGGGTCGAACCATGTGCGTGAGTATTCGACTGCATGGTCCGCCTGTGCCCAGCTGAGGCGCTCGACAAACCCCACCAGACTTCCGAAAGCCGGGTCAAATGCCTCCGGTGCCCAATCCGGCACCGTGGCAACCCTTACTTGGTCGCTGATCCGCGTGATCCAGAATCCCAGCCGGTCCTGATAGAAGCGGTAGAGCGAGTCCGATACCTCCTCGCCGATGACCGTGCCACAGGAGCCGTCCAACCAGATTTCTTCGATGGCAACGGCACGTTGATTGAGGAACCTCAACCGTCGAATGCGGGTCGCCTGGTCACTGATACCAAAGGCCGGCAGGTCAGGGGGCTTGGGGCCGCTTTCCAGCGTCAAGATACGCGCAGAGGGCAAACCGCCGCCTTGGATCAGCTCCAGACGGAACAGCGAGTATATCGATGGCACATGGTCATTCGTGCGGACATAGTTTCCCGACCCTTGAACCCGTTCGAGCAAGCCTAGGCGCTCCAACTCCGCCAAAGCCTTGCGCAGAGTTCGAACAGTGACACCGTGATGCGTGGCCAGCGCCCGCTCAGGCAGCAATCTCTCACCGTCCACTAACCGCCCTGAAGCAATCTCCCGGATCAGGAATTCACTGACTTGCTGATAAAGCGGCAAGGCGCTGGGGCTGCTATCACGCTCAATCACCGGATACGGTCCTTTCTCGGTTCGAATTGATATACCTCAGGCCCCACAAGGGACGCTGATCCCATGGCCTTTTTAGAGGTGTTTCTGCTGATTTTCCAGTAATTGATACACCATTGATTTGCTTCCACTGATGGCCTAACCCAATGAGGCATTTTACCTCGAAAAGAAGGCCGATACCCATGACCGTGGTTCCTGTGACTTCACCCGATCTCGACGCCAGCGAAGTGTCCTGGTTTGCTGCGCTTTGCTCGGACGATTATCAATTTCTCGGCGTGCCAGAGGGTGATTTGCGATCGAGTTGGGGGCATTGTTCCCAGATTGTTAAGACGGCTGAAAAGCACGGTTTCCGCAACATCCTATGCCCGTCTTCGTATCAAGTGGGGCAAGACACGCTGTCGTTTGTGGCGGGCTGTGCGCCGATCACAGACCGTATCAACCTGCTGGCCGCCGTGCGTTGCGGGGAAATGCAGCCCATCATGCTGGCCCGCACCCTTGCGACGCTGGACCACATGCTGGAGGGGCGGTTGACCATCAACATCATTTCGTCCGACTTTCCCGGCCAGACCGAGCCAAGCCCTTACCGGTACCAGCGCTCGCGGGAGGTTGTGGAGATCCTCAAACAGGCGTGGACTCAGGATGAGATCAACCATCAAGGCGAGATCTATCAATTTTCCGGGCTGACGACGGACCCAGTGCGGCCCTATCAGGGCGGCGGCGGGCCGCTGCTGTACTTTGGCGGTTACTCACCCGATGCGCTGGATCTGTGTGGCCAGCACTGTGATGTCTACCTAATGTGGCCGGAAACCATCGAAGCGCTGGAAGGCCGCATGAAGGCTGTGAACGCGGTTGCCGAACGCTATGAGCGCACCTTGGACTACGGCCTGCGCACGCATGTTATTGTGAGGGATACTGAGGCAGAAGCCCGTGAATATGCTGACTACATCGTTTCAAAGCTGGACGATCAGCAGGGGGAGGCCATCCGCAACAGGGCTTTGGACTCCAAATCGCTGGGTGTGAGTCATCAGGCTAAGAACCGTGATGATGCTGACGAATTTGGCTATGTTGAACCGAACATGTGGACGGGCGTGGGCCGCGCGCGTTCGGGTTGTGGAGCCGCGATTGTCGGCTCAACGGATCAGGTCCTTAGTAAGCTGGAAGCCTACCACAAAATGGGCATCCGTTCCTTTATCCTATCGGGGTATCCGCATCTGGATGAAGCCGACCATTTCGGCGCACGTGTATTGCCCCAGATGAAAACATGCTCCTTGCCACAGGCCTATGGGCGTGTGCCGGCCAGCGTGCCAGCAACTCCGCTGGGTGTGGGTGCGCGGCGTTGAGACTTCTTTGAACCCACTGCACCAAAGAAAAAGCGGACCGCATTGGGTCCGCTTTTTTTGTGTGTGGTCAAAGGTTCAGCAGCGACAGCGGATCAACCGCATTGGTATCGTTGCGATCCTTTTGGTCCGTTGTTGGACCGGTCAGGTGGATGGAGTAGTGCAGATGCGTTGACCGCCCCAGATCGACCAGATAGCCGACATTGGACCCGGCTTTGATCTGGTCACCCTTGGCAATGGAATCATCCGGGGTAACGTGCCAGAAGGTGTATTGGCGCTCGCCGTCATAGATTACGACCCCGCTGTCTTTGCCATCAAAGGCGACGTGAATGACCTCTCCGGAGACTGGGGTGAAAACATCCGTTTTGGCTGCTGCCACAATGTCGATGCCGGAATGAAAATCCTGCCGCCCAAACAAGCCACGCCAGCCAAAATCACTGGATAAGCGCGCCTCTACGTCCTCGGGCAACAGGGCAATTTCGTTGTTCCAGGATTGTTGCCGGAAGTTCAGGGGAACCAGCGATGGCCGCTTGTCGGGGTCGAAGCTGGGGTTCTCCTCCATCGACTCAGCACGCTTGAGCCATTGACGCTCCAAAAGTGGCAGGTGCGAGAAGAAATCGCCGTCGCTGTCGCCTTCGCGAGCGTAGTCTGTCGAGCGGTCATTGCGGTCATTGCTCAGGTTAATGTCCAGAGCAGCAACAACGTCACAGCCCGTCAGGGTCGCTGTTGTAAATGTAAGTGCCGCAAGCGGCAGGATGAAAATTGAAAGTCGTCTCATATCCAAGGTTCTTCTGGTGACTGCCGTATGTTCCACCCTTCATGAGCAACGGAATAACTGCCCGCTACGATTCTTGAAGTTATGCGGAAACCATTAGAACTAAGACGTGGCGAAATTGGGATCAAACTCGTGCTCACGTGATGGTTGCAAGCCGGTCCTCAATGAGAGTTAAAATACTGAAAATACGCCAAAAAAGGGCAATGTTGGGCATGAAAATAGCGCCTGTAGCCTGCCTCTTTTAGGTCACAATTTGGTCGTTTTAGGTCAGCGACAATGAGAAAAAAGTAATGCTAAAAAACTAATTGCGACCGCACCGAATCGTTTGAGCATTATCCGCAGACTTTGGTGAGTCCGCTTCAGTCGCCCGTCACCGTGCGTGATGGGTGGTGAAGCTGTTGTCCTGTTTCCGTGAAGGTCTCATACTCACCTTCGAGTGCACCTGACTTAACGGGGTGCGCCGCAGCAAGCAGGAGTGGCACCATGAACCCCGTGATCCGACCGACCGATGCGCTGATCATCGTGGATGTCCAAAACGACTTCTGTGAGGGAGGCGTTTTTGATCTCAAGGGCGGCAACGCTATTGTTGCGCCCATAAACGCGCTTGCACGCTCGTTTCAGACAGTGGTGCTCACGCAGGATTTTCACCCCGCCGGGCATTCATCTTTTGCGTCGAGCCACCCCGGTTCAGAGGCCCTGTCGACGATCGACATGCCTTATGGGCCACAGGTGTTATGGCCTGACCACTGTGTCCAGGGAACCCACGGTGCGGCCTTTCACCCGGAGCTGGATCTCGACGCCGCACACTTGATCATTCGCAAGGGGTGTCGGCCTGAGCTGGATTCCTACTCGGCGTTTGTTGAAAATGATCGCAGCACCAAAACCGGATTGGATGGCTATCTGCGCAGCCGGGGGGTGTCGCGGTGCTTCATTTGCGGAATCGCCACGGACTTTTGCGTTGCCTGGTCGGCGATTGATTCTGTGTCGCACGGTTTTGACACCGTGCTGCTGCGCAAGTTGGCAGTCGAGATCGACCTTGAGGGCTCTTTGGCCGAACAGATCACGGCGATGCGGTCGGCTGGTGTGGAGATTATAGAGGACTAACGGTCTCCGTTTTCCAGATCCGTAACTTACGGGCGCCGCGCGGCGAGCCGCATGCCGCCAATAGCGTTGGCGGTAAAGTATTCCACGATTTTGCTATAGAAATGCTTTCTGTCCCGATACAGCGCTTCATTGTGCGTGTTGATGAAGGCATCGCGGTTGGCGATGAACATTTCTAGACGCATGGCGGTAAAGGCGCGCCAGTCGGCAGTCATATTCGTGGTCTCGATGATCTCGAAACCAGCTGCTTCCACGCTTTCCACGTAGGCGGCTTCGCTCACCATGGAGTTTGCAAATAGCTCGCGGTTCAGCGTGTCAGTCCCTTCAATGTCGAAGGCCGTGCCCTGCATGAGATCTTCGACAAAAAACGTGCCGCCGGGGGCCAATAA
>PAHJ01000084.1 GCA_002705565.1 Geminicoccus sp.
GTAACCCTTCACTTCCGTTGCTGTCAGCCCTTCGATCCCTAACTCTGTCAGGCGATCCCGGACTGGTTCCAGCTTTGATGGCTTAATTACAGCTACTACCCACTTCATAGTCTTCCCAATTCTCTCTCAGTATTCTGTTTCAAGCGCCAGTCCGCCGTAATGGCGATTGGCAGGAGCGGTATCGAGCAAGACCGTGACCCCCGAATGGGGAGGAAACGGGGCCATCGGGCTTGCTCTTGACCAAAGGCAAACAGCGCAACGCTAAAGAGGAGGATGCGACGCCGCACTGCTTGTCATGGCTCTATACATACCAAGATGTGTGCCAACTTTTTAACCAAATATAAAAACGTTAATTATCAATGCGTTGCAGCATTGCGCGTCAATTAAAGGCAAAATTTCCAATAGCGCTGACTGCTTGAAAAGAAGGCATTGCCCAATCATTAGGCAAAATTTGACCTGTGGCAGAGGATGTTTCTTTGGGGTGTGTCCCTATATGGTAGTCATAGCCTTTCAGTCATGGAACCTCACCACATGCAGCACTCAGACCCCGTGCGCGAAATCGTCATTGTCGGCGCCGGTTTAGCGGGGCTCATTCAGGCCCACGCGTTGGCCGCCAAGGGCTTTTCACCGCACGTAGTCGATCCGCGCTCGGCCACGGCGTTGCGACAGTCTAACGCTGACACCCGTGCAACAGCCCTGACCCCGCGATCAATTGAGTTGCTGGGCTTGCCAGACGCGTGGCTTCAAACGCACGGCCAGCGGATCTCTGAAATGGTGGTGGACGGCGGACTGACCACGGGACTGGATCCGGCCAAGGCCTTGCATCTGGACAGTGGAGCCTGGGTGGTTTTCAACCGTGACCTTGTCGCCTTTCTGCTCGACGGTCTGGACCTGCAAGGCACCTTTGGACATGCAGTTGTGCAGAGCAGCCGGGCCGGAGCGCACCGGGTGTTGCATTTGGATCAACAGAAGAGCCTCCGAGCCAGCCTAGTCATTGCGGCCGATGGCAAGAACTCACAGCTGCGACGCGACGAAGACATTCAGCGCCACGAGCGCGACTTTCGCCAAACCGCTCTGACTGGCCGAATTGAGCACAGTCAACCCCATCATGGCCGGGCCTTTCAGCGATTTTTACCCGGCGGCACCCTGGCTTTCCTGCCGCTGGCCGGTGCGGAGCAGGCCAGTAGCTTCATCTGGGTAGAACCCTCTGCCAAGGCCAAGGGCCTGTTCACGCTGTCCGCCGATTGCCTCGCCGGGCGGATGCAAGCCCGGTTCGGTGACACTCTGGGAACGCTGTCCGCTCGGGCGGATTCAGACTGGGGCCAGTTCCCGTTACGGGCGCATCACTGCAACACCATCATCGGCGAGCGCCTTGCACTCATCGGGGAGGCGGCGCACAGCATGCATCCCCTTGCCGGACAGGGGCTCAACATGACCATCAAGGATGTTGACGCGCTGACGGCGGTTCTGGTGGACCAGCGGCGGCACGGCCTCGACTTGGGTGATTTGCAGGGCCTGACGGTCTATCAACGCGACCGCCGGGCAGAAACGGCGCGGTTCACGGCGTTAACGACCGGGTTGCATGAGGTACTGGACCGGGGTCCGGCCCCGGTTCGGGCACTGGCGGCGACAGGTTTGCAGCTGATCGACCGGCTGGGGCCTGTGAAAGCTTTGCTCCGCGGCGAAGCCAACCGTTAGGAGCGCCCGTTCTGGCCTAGAGCCGTCGGGCTTTTTCGACCAGCAGGATAGGAATGCCATCACGAATGGGAAAGGCCAGCCCGGCCTGCTCCGAGACCAGTTCTAGGCGGTCCCGGTCGTAGTGCAGCGTGGTTTTGGTCAGCGGACACACCAGCAATTCGAGCATCTTTGGGTCAGGACCAGGCGCTGCACCAGATCTGGGTTCAGAGTTTGGGGTCGCAGTGTCGTCAGTCACGGTGGATCCTCAGTTGACGGCGGCGTTAGCGTCCACCGTATCACTCAAGGTCGCCATGGTCATGATTTGAGTTAGGGTCTTGGCTCGCTCTGCGACATTGGCAGCTTCGAGCAGGGCTTGCTTCTCAATCGGATCGAAGGGGCACGCCATGCCAAGAGAGGTCACAAGCTCGCTCAAGCCCAGATTCTGGATACCGTCCCAGTCGGTGTTGAAGCCCTTGGCTTCAAAATATCGCTTGGTCGCGTCGATGAATGAGGCGCGCAAAACGTCCTCATTGCCCGCCGCATCGCTCAGCTCGGATAGATCACCGGCAAAGTCTCCAAAGTCTGGCACAACACGCCGATAACCACCCGCCGCCAGCGGTAACTCTTCCTTGATCGCAAAGCGTATGATGCCGGTGAGCGTGATCAGCATGGTGCCGTCATCGTTTTCCGAAAAGGCAGAGATCCGTCCTGCACATCCCAGGGTGTGCAGAGGCGCCTCACCCATGCTGACCGCCATGTCGGTGGTCTGCGTCATGCCAATAAGCCGTTGCGGGGTCAGCAACGCGTCGCTGATCATGGTCAGATAGCGCGGCTCAAAAATGTTCAGCGGCAAGTGACCAACCGGTAGCAACAGGGCACCAGTAAGCGGAAAGATGGGGATTTCGCCGGGCATTTGTTCCAGCGATGTCGGCAGGAAAGCGCGAACCGTCATGGGGCGGCCTTCTCCCTTAGCTGAGGTTGGATCGTATCGTTAGATTTGAATATGTGCTGACCTGGCGCTAAGGCAATGCCCTGTAAACGCGAAAACGCCGACCTGGCTTAGCTGAACAGCAGAGCAGACAGCTTCTTGCGGAAGGCGACCGTGAGCGGCGATCCGCTGCCAAGCGCTTCGAACAATTCCAGCATCGCTTTGCGGGCGCCGTCGTCGTTCCATTCGCGATCCTTGCGCATGATCGTCAGCAGGTGGTCCGCACCTGCTTCGGGCTGTCCCCGACCCAGCAGCGCCTGCGCGAGCTGATAGCGGGCGTCGTGGTCATCATCATCGGCCGCAACCGCCGCCTCGAGCTGCGATGTTGCGGGCAGGGAGGCGGCGCGCTCAGCCAGCGTCATCATTCCGGCCAGAGAGATGATCTCCGGGGCGGAGAGCAGCTCTTCAGGGATCTGCTCCATCATGGCCTGCACTTCGCTAAGACCGTTGTCAGCCAGCAGCGCGCGGGCATAGCCGCTGTAGGCTTTCACATTGCTCTGGTCTTCAACCAAAACGGCGCGATACAGTTCACGCGCCTGGTCGGTATCCCCGGCCGCAAAGGCGGCATCCGCACGCTCCAAAAGAGTGTCGAGATCTGCTGCACCATCGGTTCCCTCAGCCGCGCCGGGCTGGTTGCCGTTCAGAGCTACCATTTTGTCGATGAAGGCCTGAATTTGGCTTTCCGGCAGAGCGCCCATAAAGCCATCAACGGGCTGGCCCTGGTAAAAGGCATAGACCGTCGGGATCGACTGGATACGCATTTGCTGGGCGAGCATCTGGTTGGTTTCAGTATCGATTTTGACCAGCTTGACCGCCCCGCCGGCGGCCGTCACAACGCGCTCGATCATTGGGCCCAGCGTCTTGCAGGGACCGCACCATTCGGCCCAGAAATCAACGATAACCGGGCGCTCCATCGACGCTTCGATGACATCCTGCGCGAAGGTCGCTTCGGTGCCGTCAATGATGATGTCTGGCGCTGCCTTTGGCTGGACGGGGGCCTGAAGTCCGATAATTTCGGTCATGGTGGCGTTCCTTTTGGTCTGAACAGGTCGTTTCCTGATCTCAATTTGGGCGCTTGTACCGGTCAGGGCAAGACCGATCTGGGTCCCGTGTCTAGAAGTCAAGAATGTGCGGGCTGTGCTCTTGCGCTTCGAGGAAGGTGACCAGATCACCGCTCTTGATCGACGTGGTCAGAAAGTTGCGCAGGGGGTGATAGTGCAGCTCGACGCAATCCATCATGCGCCGTTGCAGCACCACTTGCACGCTATTCCCGCTATCGTTGACCACAGAAAACGGCGTCACGGAGCCGGGAATGACGCCCAGGAACTCCATCAGCCGCTCAGGCTTGGCAAATGACAGCTTCTCCCCCAGGGCAACGCCCAGCGCTTTGATGTCGAGACGTTGGTCTTCCAGCATGACCACCAGCCACATCTGCCCCTTTTTGTTGCGCAGGAACAGCGACTTGCAGTGCCCGTCCTCGCTGCTGTCCGTGCGCAAGCGTTGGGAGTCTTCGACCGTCCACATGGGATCGTGTTCGATGGTGGTGGTCTTAAACCCGAGCGCATCCAGCCGGGTCAACAGCTGCTCCGGGGTCCAGGCGTCCGGACGGTGCATCGCTTCAATATCTTCTAGGGTCGCCGGGTGCTGGTCGTGTTCGGTCATGCTGCGGTCTCCTTTACCGTTACGACCTAGCCGAAGGCCGCTGACAAAAAAAGGGGTTGTGCGCGCCAACGGGATCAAGCGGCCGCAAGAGCCGCTGATAGCAGATTTGACAGGTGTTTTCAGAGGTTGGCCCCGAAAATGGCGCGCAGCCGCACAACTTAACTCAAAATGCTGCAACCGACGCGGGAGCGTGCGTCCTGCGGGGTGGGCGGAAACCCATCTCCCGACCCGAATTCGGTGAAAAACTTTGCATAACCCTGTAGTGCCGAACCTTTCAGGACAAATGGCTGTATCTCTGGGAGTTTTGAGGATTCTTGTCCCGCGCGCACTCAAAAATACAGAGTGCTCGTCTGCTGAGGACTAGCATTATGCGCAATTAATGGTGCCACGACCTCAAGTAAATGCGCGGAAAACTGGGTCATCCATCGGTCAAAACAGCATTTTTAATAAAATTTCAGTCAATTGCGCAAATGTTGCGAATGGATGCCGTACGACGCGAACCAGCGTCGGCTGAATTAAACTTTGAAAAAAATTATTGAGGACCCCATGAGACTTTATCACATAATTTGTGCCCCATTGATTGCTGCCGTTTCCATGACCGCCAGTCTTCAGGCTTCTGCCCAAACCGGCGGAGCAGGGCCTTGCGATCCTGAAAATAATCCCGGCTCAAATGCTTGTTTCCAGGAATTCGTGGCCGAAGAGTGTTCGACGACATTTTCTCAAATCAAGGAATTAGTCGCCGCACGGGACGTCCTGCTTGCCAGCCTCACTGACGCTTCCGACGAAGAAGTCGATGAAATAAGAGATGCGCTGAGAGCCAACCATCGCGAATCGTTCGAGGCTCGCAACGAATACCGGTCTTGCCGCAAGTCTGCGCGCGCTGAATTTACGAGCAAAAACCCTCCCAAAAAAGGAAAACACGACAAGAAAGAAAAGGCCGACGGTAAACGTACCGATCGCCAGCAGGATAGGATCGACCAACGTCGTGAAGACAGGGTGGAAGAACGTCGTGAGGACCGCCGGGCAGACCGTCGTGAAGACCGGGTGGAAGAACGCCGAGAAGACCGTCGCGAAGACCGGGCCGAAGACCGTCGTGAAGATCGGGTGGAAGAACGCCGCGAGGACCGCCGGGCAGACCGGGTCGAGGACCGTCGTGAAGAGCGCCGAGAAGACCGGGCCGAAGAACGTCGTGAAGATCGGGTGGAAGAACGCCGCGAGGACCGCCGCGAAGACCGGGTGGAAGACCGTCGTGAAGATCGCCGGGCAGACCGGGTCGAGGACCGTCGTGAAGAGCGCCGTGAAGACCGGGCCGAAGAACGTCGCGAGGACCGCAAGGAAGGCGACGGCGAGGAGTATCCAGCAGCCTGTGGTGCCCTGGTTGAGTCTCTGGCGTCCTTGAATGCGGCCCGTGATACCCTCCGCGAACAGATCGAGCTGGCAAGCCGGTCCAAGAAGCAGGAATTGAAGAAGGTGGCGAGGTCTTTGTCTCGTGAAATCGGTGACCTGAAACAGCTCCTTCGTCGCTGTCACGACAAGCACAAATAGGGCTCGGAGGGTCCTGAATAGACCTGAAGATTGCCCTTGAGGCTGAAAGAAAGGGATGGCGGCAGTACCGTGGCCATCCCTTTTTCTTTGTCTGCGATAACCCGCCTATTTTGGGGTGGCAGCCTAGCGATCGCTTTCTAAAGGCTCAATGATGGTTTGGATTTCGGCCTTGGCGCGGAGTTCCTGCAGGACCAGGCTCAGACGCTGGGTCTCGAGCTGATTAATCAGCTGGTCTCGAACGTCGTCCAGGGTGGGCTTCATCTCGGTGCGATCGAGCACTTCGATGATGTGAAACCCAAAAGGGGTGGTGACGGCCTCCTGCGTGAAGGTATCCATGTCGAGTGCAAAGGCTGCTTGTTCGAAAGGTTCAACCATCCTTCCGCGTGGGAAGAACCCCAAATCGCCGCCTTGGTTCGCGGTTTCTTCGTCGGCTGAATACCGTTCGGCCAAGTCACTGAAATCAGCGCCCTGATTCAGTTGTCGAATGACATCCTGAGCCAGGCTCAGCGCGTCGCGAACATCGGCTTCGTCGTTGCTTTCCGGCGCGATCAGGATGTGACGGGCCTGCACGCGCTCCTCGAGCAGTAGTTTCATGGAAAAGACGGTGTAGGCGATCTCCAACGCTTCCTCGCTCAACTGCTCGGCCATCATATCGCGAATGAAACGTTCTTGCAGCAGCCGGTCAGCCTGAAACTGCAAGGCGGCCTGATAGCTTGCTTGCTGGTGAATGCCCTGACTGACGGCTTCTTCGGCCAAAAGCCGCTGTTCCACCACCAGTTGCACGACTTGGGGCAGGATTTGCGCCAGTGGTCGGGCGCCGAGGTCGCCTGGCAGCAGGGTGTAGGCATATTCAACCTGACCGAAACTGATGGGGTTGTCGTTGACCACGGCGACAACCGTATCAGGTTCAAGCTCGCTTAAGTCCGGGTAAGGGCCACCGGCAGTCTCCCCGTCCTGGGCACCACTCGGGGGGCCGAAAAGAATCAAGGCACTGAGCGTTGTCAGAGCGCCGATGAGAAACAGGCGACAACTGCGATTCGCAAACATGGCGAGTCCATCCATTGCGGATTGAGAGATTCTGTCACAATGGTGCAATCGCCGGGCCGATAATACTGAATTATCCATTTTTAAGAGATGTCTGCACCCTCGTTGAACGCGAAAGGGCGGATTGCACAGCGGGAACTACACACAGCGCAGCAAATGCCTTATCTGTGCGGCGGCGGTTGAAGGATCGCTGACGATCTTTTTTCGTGTTGCCTGGTCGGGTGCCAGACCCACCTTCGTTCCGATTTTGCGAGCAGGAGCCTTTTTGAGTGAGCGATTTACAGAAGCTTCAGGAGCTGACGGCAGATGCTGCGCAGCGAGGTGTGACCTTCAATAATGTCAAATTGGGCCAAAGTGACGCGGGCGATCTGATTTTGCAGACTACCACCTCGGGGTCAGCGATCGAAATCTCGATTCCGGAGCCGCTGCATATCCCTATCAGCACCGTAAACATGTCCACCGGCCAGCTTGATGAAAAAGCCGATATGGACGAGAGCCTGCGGGACTGGGTCAATGCCTATCTCGCGGCGCTGGTGACCGACGAGGACCGCCAGACCCTGTCAGGTATTCGCGAAGCGATCGATGCCGAAAACCTGACCGCTAATAGCGCCTTTCGGGGGCTTGGTATCGCAAACTTTTTGACCATCAATACCAAGATTGAGGCCCTCAATCAGGCATTGCTTGCCCCCTCCGTCGTCGCGACCAACAAAGGTCAGGTTCTGCTGCCAATTCTGGGCGCAGCGCGGCCGGGAAACATGGGTGTTCCGCTGAACATTACCGCAGGCGGTTCGTTCCGTGCGACCGGCAAGGACATTCAGGACGAAATCCGTGTGACAGCGGGGCGCTTCGACTCCATGCATTCCCTGAACGCTCATGGACGGGCGTTGTCGTTCGGAGCGACCTTTTCCCTGCCAGCAACGCTGAGCTTGCAGGACCAGAGAACGCTGGTGATTGGACGGAACTTTAATGAAACGCGGACCGTCGGTCAGGCGCAGGTTCCCAAGGCCTGGGCCGACGGGAGCGCCATAAAAATGTCCTACTGCCCAGTCGCGCTTGGCGGCAATCCGCGCGCGGCGCAGCTTGCGTTTCGCACGGCACTGAAGCACTTGGATCTCACCGGGCAGGACGTGGCATGGTCCACCCTGCGTAACTATAATGTTTCGCGCCTCTTTGAGGCTTACGTCGCCACAGGCGATATCAAACACGACGGTCTTAGAAAAAAGTTGGCAGAGTCCATCGCTTGTCAGATTGAGACCATGCTGAAATCCATATAGAAACCTAATTTCGGGCTTATCGAAGAGAATGAGCCGCCTGAAACTAAAGACAACGTCGAGCCTAACAGACGTGGAAGCAGAGGACAGAATCATGGACGCGCAAGAAAAAGATCTCGCGACCAAGACTTCAGAGGAAGCACAGGACGCGCAGAATGCTGCAGACGTGCCGGAGCTTCCTGAAGTTCCCGCCTATATCAACCAGCAGCGCGCTGAAGTCTTGCGCAAGCAACTAACCCAGCAGCCGGTTCCGCCGGAAAAGGGGCTGATCTACCTCGCATCCTTCCCAAAGTCAGGGAACACCTGGACGCGGCTGTTCCTGTTTGCACTGTTCAATCCGCTGGCCCGTCAGGATTCCAACTTCAACCTGTCTGATATCGCAGGTCGGGCCGGGCAGATGGATGTGACGTTCCAGCTCTTCGAGCGGATTCTGGGAAAGCCGCATTATGAGATTAGCGACGTCGAAGTGGCACAGACCATGCCGATGGCGCAGAAGCTGTTGGCCGTGCAGCAGGAAAAGAAGGTTTTCGTGAAAACCCACCTGTGCAATGGCGCCTGGCATGGCACGCGCACCATTGGATTGGATACCTTCCGCTCAGCGGTCTACATCGTGCGAAATCCACTTGATGTAACCCCATCATTCGCCAGCCACATGAACACTGACATCAATGGTGCGATTCAGGGCATGGCGAACTCGACGCACTTCATCGGCGGGCGCCCAAAGAAATTCAATCTGGAAGCCGCCATCAAGATCGAAAAAGAGAAGCGCCCCGAGCTGACCGACGAAGAAGCCAAGGAAAAGGCACTCTCACCGGGTCAGATTCCGCAGCTGATGGGCTCCTGGTCCGAGCACGCGGCATCTTGGACTGCTGCCGCCGATCCGCGCGTGATTTACATGCGCTATGAGGACATGAAACACGATCCGGCCGACACCTTCTTCCGCACAACCCAGCACCTGGGCCTGCCTTTTAACCGCGATGATGTCATTGCTGCCGAAGAAGCGGTCAAGTTTGACAAGATTCAGGCCAAGGAAAAGAAGGACGGCTTCAGGGAAAAAATGGGCGGCGAAGCTTTCTTCCGAAAGGGTAAAACTGGCTCCTGGAAAGAAGAGCTCACCGACCAGCAGGTTCGACAGGTGATCATGAATCACCACCATCAAATGCGTCGGTTTGACTATATTCCCGAGGAGTACAAAGACCTCGATGAAAAGCTTCTAAAGAGTCAGAAGCAATTTGCGATGGGCGGTGTCGTCGGTGTTGGACGCAAATTGACCTACTCCGACAAGCTGCGCATCAAGCGTGAGTTGAAGAAAAAGAAGAAGCTGCAAGGATAACCCCTGTCTGTGTTTTCCAATCCTCAAGGCCCTTTTGCGTGCCGTCCGGTGCGGGGGATGCTGGGCGTGGTTTGCGTCGGCCTCTGCCTTGCTGCCTGTGATTCCTTTGACGAGGTCAATCTGATTGCCGGCGACAATACAGTGAGCTTTGCGCAGACCGAGGGCGGTGCCTTTGTCCGCACCGACGCCGGTGCGCTGGGCGACGTTTCGCAAGCCCTGCCTGAAGGCGTGGTGCCAGTGGGCAAGGTGCGATCGCCCCGTGGTAACGCACCAGAAACTGTTGTCGCGGCCAGCGATATCAGTAGCAACGGTGGCGGCTTCAATTTTGGCAATATCACGTTCCGCACTGCACGAAGCGCAGAGCGCGAGGCTGAGCGCGCCGCTGCGACGACCTCTGGTCAGTCGCTGTCTGCTGCCGCTGCTGACGAAGGCGAAGACCAGCCAGGCTTGCTGATGCGGTTGCTCGGCAGAGCCACCAACGCAGGCGATGCCATCACGGGCTCCGAGTTGCCTGAATTGGGAAACGATGGACTGCCGCTGATATCCTTCGATACCGCGCAGCAGGGGCGGGCCAAGGTCAATAAGTACCTCTGGAATGCCACGGCCCGCACGCTGGCCTTTATGCCCTTGTCGGTCGCAGATCAGCAGCGGGGGCTTTATGTTACGGACTGGCATATGGATTCCCAGCAGAACCGGCCGGAGCGTGTACGGGTTGACGTGCAGCACCTCAGTGATGTCATTGGTCCCGGCGCCTTTCATGTAACGGTCTACCGCCAGGTGCTTGACGGCACAGTTTGGCGCGGGGCACCGACGTCGCTGCCTGCAGCGCGCGAGCTTGAAAGCCGCATTTTGCTGGCGGCGCAGGAACTCAAGATCGCCGATGACTAAGCGCGCTCACCGCATGGCATCCCCAGCAGTGAAGGGCCGTTTTCTTGGCCGCCTACCCTGCGAGCCTTCTCCCTTGCTGTATGACAGCGTCTTTTGACCCCGATCAGGACTGATCCATGAGCACCGAACGATACAACGCGTCCCTGTCTGAGAAGAAGTGGCAGGCTGCCTGGGAAGATCAGCAGGCTTTTCGCGCTGAAACCGATACGTCCCGCGAAAAGTACTACGTGCTGGAGATGTTTCCCTATCCGTCAGGCGCGATCCACATGGGCCACGTGCGCAACTATACGCTGGGTGATGTGGTGGCCCGCTACAAGCGGGCGCGGGGCTTCAATGTCATGCATCCCATTGGCTGGGATGCTTTTGGTCTGCCGGCGGAAAACGCGGCCTTTGAGCGCAAAGTGCACCCGGCCGATTGGACCTACCGCAACATTGATGCGATGCGGACAGAGCTGAAATCCATGGGCCTGTCGATCGACTGGTCCCGCGAATTCGCCACCTGTGACCCCGAATACTATGAGCAGCAACAGCGCATGTTCATCGAGATGTATAGAAAAGGACTGGTGTACCAGAAGGAAAGCTGGGTGAACTGGGACCCCGTGGAAATGACGGTTCTGGCCAACGAGCAGGTCGAGGCCGGGCGCGGCTGGCGCTCCGGCGCGCTGGTGGAAAAGCGCCAGCTGACCCAGTGGTTCTTCAAGATCACCGACTATGCACCGCAATTGCTCGACGCCATCAAGGATGACCTCGATCGCTGGCCAGACAAGGTGCGCCTGATGCAGGAGAACTGGATTGGTCGCTCCGAAGGCGCGGAAATGTCGCTGCCGATCCAAGGACGGGACGAGCAACTGGTGGTGTTCACAACGCGCCCGGACACGATCTATGGCGCGTCTTTCTTTGGCATGGCGCCGGAGCACCCCCTGGCCGCTGAACTGGCGCAAAGCAACGAAGAGCTGGCCGAATTCATCCGCGAGTGCCAGCGATCTGGCACGTCTGAAGCTGAGCTGGAAACGCAGGAGAAAAAGGGCTTCGACACGGGATTGCGGGTGCAACACCCGGCCAAGCCTGACGAAACACTTCCGCTGATGGTCGCCAATTTCATCTTGATGGATTACGGCACAGGCGCGATTTTTGGCTGTCCGGCGCATGACCAGCGCGATCTGGATTTCGCCCGCAAATATAACCTGCCCGTGACCCGCGTGGTCGCCGGTCCTGATGGTGACGAAGGACCAATCGGGGAAGAGGCCTATGTTGGCGATGGCCCGCACGTCAACTCCGGCCCTATGAACGGTATGATGACCGCCGAAGCCAAAAGCGCTGCGATCAAGACGCTGGAAGAGCAGAAGGCTGGTGCGGGTCGCATCACGTACCGCCTGCGCGATTGGGGCGCATCGCGGCAGCGCTACTGGGGCTGTCCGATCCCGATGACGCACTGCGAGGTATGCGGTGTCGTGCCGGTTGCCGATGATCAATTGCCTGTTGAGTTACCCAAGGACGTCAGCTTTGACACGCCCGGTAACCCGCTCGACCACCACGAAAGCTGGAAGCAGACGACCTGCGGAAAGTGTGGCGGTCCGGCGCGGCGGGAAACCGATACGCTCGATACCTTCGTCGATTCTTCCTGGTACTTCGCTCGCTTTACCTCGCCGCGCGCGGAAACGCCGGTGATCCGTGAGGATGCAGACTACTGGTTGCCTGTCGATCAGTATGTGGGCGGCGTTGAGCACGCGGTGCTACACCTGCTCTACTCGCGCTTTTTCACCCGTGCGATGAAAGTCATTGGACAAGGCGCGGTTGATGAGCCCTTTGCCGGGCTGTTTACCCAGGGCATGGTTTGCCACGAGACCTACAAGGGCCCGGACGGCAATTGGCTCGCCCCGGACGAAATCGAGAAGTCGGGCGAAGGTTACGTCACCATCGAGGGCGCACAGCCGGTGGAGGTTGGCCGGGTTATCAAGATGTCCAAGTCCAAGCGCAATGTCGTTGCGCCGGCCCAGATTATCCAAGTGTACGGTGCCGACACGGCACGCTGGTTCATGCTGTCCGATTGCCCGCCTGACCGCGATCTGGAGTGGACCGAATCCGGCGCTGAAGGTGCGTGGCGCTACACACAGCGCGTGTTCCGGCTGATCAACGAAGCCATCCCCATGCTGTCCCAGCCGGGTGATGCCGACGCTGACGCGATGAAGGCACTGCGGGTGTCCACGCACAAAATGGTGCATGGCGTGACCGCCGATATCGAATCCTTCGCGTTCAATAAATCGGTTGCGCGGCTTTATGAGTACGCCAACGACCTGAGCAAAGCGCTGGGCAAGGATGGGGTCGCGGGTGAACCACTGGCCGAGGCGCTGCGGTTCTTCGTAAGGTCCTTCGAACCAATGATGCCGCATTTGGCGCAGGAGCTCTGGGCCGCTTTGGGTCAGGACGACCTGATCTGTCAGGCTCCGTGGCCCGAGGTCGATGCCGCCCTACTGGTGGACGATTCGGTCACCATCGGCGTGCAGGTCAACGGCAAGCTGCGCGGCACCATCGACATGGCCAAGGATGCCTCCAAGGAGGACACCGAAGCGGCAGCCATGGCGTTGGAAGGGGTTCAGCGCGCGCTCGACGGCGGCACGCCAAAGAAGGTGATCGTGGTGCCTGGGCGCATCGTGAACATCGTGGCCTAGGCTGATGAACCGGGCCGCCCTCGCCCTGTTGATGCTCCTGGGACTCGCCGCGTGCGGGTTTCAGCCCCAGCTGCGCGACACGAGCGGCCAATATGATATCTCTATTCCAGCGCTGGATGGCCGCGATGGCCAGATCCTGCGTGCGGCGTTGGTCCAGCGGGTCAATCGGTTCAACCAACCGATCACCCCGACCTACGTCCTCGACCTGGCACTGGCCGTTGAAGCCCGCGAGGTGGTCCGCTTCGAGCAGGAAGGATGCGCGGCAAGTGGGCAGAATTGCACGTGGCTGGAAATCGTTGCTCAATCACCCGTCACCATTCGCGCCAACTCGCTTAGCCACGGCAATCTCATGGTTTGGCAGGGGGTGGCGCGCGGTCGGGCAGACGTCCGGTTGGCGCAGCTGGGGTGGGCCGGCGCGCCGACGCTGGAACAGGCCAAGGAACGGGCCCTGATTCAACTTGCCGACGACATCGCCATGCAGGTTGGACTGGCCCTGTCCCGCCTATGACGAAGATTTCCGCCGCCAACGCAGACAGCTTCTGCAAAACCGCACCCCGCTCGGCCCGGTTTGCGCTCCTGTACGGTCCGGACCGAGGGCTGGTGCAGGAGCGGGCCGGTCTGGTTCGCAGCGCTGTTTTCGGGAACGACTATGACCCGATGAACCACGTCAAACTGACCGCCACAGAGGTCGAGACCGACCCTGTGCGGCTGATCGACGAAGCGCGGTCGCTGTCCCTCATGGGCGGACCGCGGCTGGTTGAGGCCAGCGGCTCGGATGCTGATCTGGTGCGGGCGCTGACCCCCCTGATCGCTGAACCAGGAACGCTGTCTGCCTTTATGCTGATCACCGCTGACGATCTGAACACACGCTCGAAACTGCGCACGCTGGCCGAGAAGACGGACGGCTTTGGCGCGGTCGCCTGCTACGCCGATGATGCACGGACCATCCCGGTGCTGATCCGCAGCGTGCTGGAGGAGCAGCACGGTCTGACCATTGGCGCCGATGCGCGCCAGGCCTTGTCCCAGCAATTGGGCGGGGATCGGGCACTGACGCTGGGCGCGTTGGAGAAACTGGCGCTCTACGTTCGCGAGGGGGAAGTGCGGCTCGAGGATGTACAGGCCTGCGCCATCGACGCCGCTGCGCTGGACATGGACCGCTTGCTGTTCGCCGTGACCGCCGGTGATGGGGCGCGAGTCGACGCGGAGTTCGACCGACAACTGCGAGCAGGAACCGATCCGAATGCGATTCTGGCCATGCTGCGGCTGCACCTAAACCGCTTCATGAACGTCGGCATCGGCGTCAGTGAGGGGCAGCCGCTGAGCGCTGCTGTCGGCGCGCTGAGACCGCCGCTGTTTTTTAAGATCAAGGACGCTTTTATAGCCCAAGTCCGCGATTGGCCGCTGGACCGCTCGCTGCGGGCGCTGGACCGGGTCCGCGACACCCTCGTCAGCATCCGCCAAACCGGCGCGCCCACGGTCGCGCTGACGCGGCAATGCTTGTTCGATGTGGCGTCAATACGGACTTAATCCAGAATTAGATGGTCGGGACTCACTCCTGAGCGGCGACCTGCGCGGCGAGGTGTGAGGCGGCGAGGGCGTCGCGTTCGGAACGTCGCATTTTCTGGCTCTCGGACTTGAGCTGACCGCAGGCCGCGAGAATGTCTTCCCCCCGTGTGGTCCGAACCGGCGCAGACATGCTCGCCTCTTGCACAATTGACTGAAACGACGCGATCCGGCGGGCGCTGGAGCACTCGTAGTCCGAGCCCGGCCAGGGGTTGAAGGGGATTAGGTTGATCTTTGAGGGAATGCCGCGCAGCAACCGGACCAACTGGCGCGCGTCCGCGTCGCTGTCGTTGATGCCCTTGAGCATGACGTACTCAAAGGTAATCCGCCGTGCATTGGTAACACCCGGGTAGGTGCTGCAGGCGTCGAGCAGTTCTTCGAGCGGGTATTTCTTGTTGATCGGCATGATGGCGTCGCGGGTATCATTATCGACGGCGTGCAGCGATACGGCCAGATTGACGTTCAGCTCTTCCCCGCACTTACGCATGGCCGGAACCACGCCAGAGGTTGAAAGCGTGATCCGGCGCTTGGACAATGAAATGCCTTCGCCATCCATGACAATCCGCAGCGCTGCGGCGACGTTGTCGTAGTTATAGAGCGGCTCGCCCATGCCCATCATCACCACGTTGGTGATCATCCGCGAATGATCTGATGGGGTCGGCCACTCGCCAAAAGCATCGCGGGCAAGCATGAGCTGACCGACGACCTCTGAGGCTGTGAGATTGCGCACAAGGCGCTGGGTGCCCGTGTGGCAGAACGTGCAGGTAAGCGTGCAGCCCACCTGGCTCGACACACACAGCGTGCCGCGATCGGCTTCGGGGATGTGAACGGTCTCGACTTCGTTGCCATCAGGGAATTTCAGCAGCCACTTGGCTGTGCCATCGACTGAATTCAGCGCTTCAGACACGGTTGGGCGTTCGATGACGAATTCGTCGGCGAGCTGGCGACGAAAGTCCTTTGAGAGGTTGGACATGGCATCAAAGTCGGTGACGCCCTGCCAATAGAGCCAGTGCCAGAGCTGCTTGGTGCGGAAATTCTTGTGCCCGCGTTCCTCCAACATGCCGGCCAGTTGCTCACGCGGAATGCCGATCAGGTTGATTTTCTGACCGTCAGCGGAGGCGAACTGATCTGGGTTCAGCGCCATTGAGGCGCTCATCTGGGGATTGGCAGCGACGTGATTCATGGCTCACCAGTGCCACAGCCCGCCACCATTCTCAACTCCGGACGGCCATGCGTCGGTCGCTGGGCCTCAAACTGGGGCCGTGCGTGAAGAGCGACGTCGATGTCTGGCCGATTCTCTTGCCGCTCTTTGCGACGATCAGATGCCGCAGGCTTCGCTGATCTTGTTGAAGGCTTTGGTGAAACCGCGCAGTGAAAAGACGTCGTTGATGTTGTTGCCACGCGATGAACGGCTGTCGAGGCTGATCGTCAGGCCCCGTTTCATGGCGTTGACCAGCGTTCCGTCATCGTTGGGGTGGCCCCAGGCGGTTTCGCGGCCCTTGGTGAACATGGCAAAGCGCTGGTTGCCGATGGAGGCAATAGGCTCGTTGTTCGTTTGGAACGGGAAACCCGACTCAAAGGACACGACGCTTTTCTCTACGCCCGGACGGTGCGCGATCAACAGCCAAATCGGGCCACGGCGCAGATTGTCGGGCTTAGAGGACTGCGGCTGCGTTGCCATAAAGCAAACGACTTGGCCGGTGGTTTCAACAACACGGAAGGCTCGCCAGTCAGTGTAGGTGCCCAGATCTTCAGGAACCTGAGCCGAAGCGTTGGCGCTCAGGGTGAGGAGCGCGATCATGGACACGAGCCAGAAACGCATGGTCTTCATTGATTTTCTTCCCAGGTCATCAATTGGTTCCACTGGGGTGGAACCCTCTTGTTGTTCAATTTTTAGGGTCTGTTTGCGTCGAAAACTAGGCCAAAATCCCATTTTCATCCACCCCTGGATCAAAATATGGCGATCAACCGCCGGAATCACTGGTGCGAATTAGCCCTCAGAGCCACGCAATGCTGGCGCACGAGCGGGTGTTCCGGCGATGGCGACGTCCCCTGTCATGGTCCCGCCGCGTTCAACCTCGAGTTCGCCAAAGCGGATCGTTCCGATAATCCGACCTGTCGACGCCAGCGTCAGCAAGCCCTCAACGGTCAGGTCACCTTCGAAGTGTCCAGCGATCTGGGCGGAATCGACCACAGCTGTTCCCGTAAAATAGCCGCCCGAGGCGACTTCAAGTGCGCGGCTGTCCATCAGCGCGGCTTCGACCGACCCTTCAACCACCAATCGCTCACAGGACGTGATTTCGCCCTTCATCTTGATTTCGCGGCCGACGATCAGTTTTCCAGTTTCCTGCATAGCGTTCTGAACACCTCTTCCTTGTTGCACGGCGGGGCGCGGTGCCGGGTTTTGCACGGTTGCGCCACTCATGCCGTCAGCGACGCCAGGGCGACGTTCAGCGCTGCGCGCAGGCGCGACGGTGGCGGCACGGGGTGCAGGCGCAGCGGCCGGAGCTGCTGCGGATGTGTTAGGGGTAGGCACGGTGGCGCGCGGCGCTACGGCCGGCCCTCCGGGCGTACCAGGTGCCGGGCGCGCAACGGGGTGTGCGGTGCTTTCTTGTGCGCCAACACCCTCGTCCGTGCCGTTAGGACCGTCTTTTTTTGTCTTGGAAAACATGGGCCAAGCGACCTCCCAAACTGAAACAGGCTGAAAGGGCGGGTGAAAAACCGCCGTTCTTATGCGCCGTTTTACGTGTAAATCGAGCTAAAACCAAGCTCTTAAACACCGAAGATCCAGAGAATCTTAGCAATTCGCCTTATTTATTCATCTTATTTTCGGGCGCCTTCGATGGCCGCAAACACGGCCGCGTTCAGCACGTCCGAAACCTTGGCGTTCATTGATGTTATTTGTACGGCATGATTAAGGCCCTGTAGGACCGGTCCGATGACCGTTCCGTCTGCAAATTCGGTAAGCAGTTTCTGGCTGATATTTGCCGCGTGCAGGCTGGGCATAATCAGCACGTTTGCCGGTCCGGTTAGACGACAAAAGGGGTAGGTCGATTTGATCAGGTCATAATCCAGCGCCACATTGACCTGCATTTCTCCGTCAAATTCGAAATCAACCTTGCGCATTTCAAGCTCTTGGACCGCGTCGCGAACGGCTTTGGTCGCCGGGCGCTCAGGTTGGCCAAAGTTGGAAAAACTGAGTATGGCAACGCGTGGCTCGAATCCCAGTGAGCGGGCAGTGGCTGCGGCCTGGATGGCGATGTCTGCCAACGCCTTGCCGTCGGGGTTTTCGGCGACCGAGGTGTCGGCGAGGAACACTGTCTGACCGCGTCGGATGAACATGGCGTGGGTCATGATGCGCTGATTGTCCGCTGGATCGACGACTTTTAACACGTCCTCAAAACAGGAACCAAAGGCCCGCGTCAGCCCCGTAACCATGGCATCAGCCTGCCCGGATGCCACCATTGAGGCGGCGTAGACGTTGCGGTCCTGGTGGATCAGGCGCTGGCAATCGCGGCGCAAGTACCCCTTTCGGTTCAGGCGGGCGTAGAGCATGTCCACCAACTCGGGGTTATCTTCCCGCCGCAGTCCCGCATTGCGGATTTCCAGCGTGCTTGGGTCAATGCCCATGTCGGCGAGCGAGGCCTCGATATCTTCCTGGCGGCCTACCAGGATTGGGCGACCCAGATCACCGTTCTTGAGCGCCAGCGCGGCGCGGATGGCACGCGGGTCTTCGCCTTCGGCAAACACCACCCGCTGCCCTTTACCGCGGGCACGGTCATAGACGCGTTGCAGGCGATCGTAGGTCGGGTCCAAGCGGCCTTTGAGTTCTTCGGTGTAGGCGTCCATGTCGATAATCGGACGCCGGGCCACGCCGGTTTCCATGGCGGCTTTGGCCACGGCTTGGGGGACGGCTACGATCAGGCGCGGATCAAAGGGCGCCGGGATCAGGTATTCCGGGCCGAATTTTAGCTTGCGGCCATAGGCTTCACCAACCTCATCGGGTACGTCCTCGCGCGCCAGTTCTGCCAGCGCGCTGACGGCGGCGATTTTCATCTCGTCGTTGATCGCACGCGCCCGCACGTCCAGCGCCCCTCGGAATATGTAAGGGAAGCCGAGGACGTTGTTGACCTGGTTGGGGTAGTCTGAGCGGCCGGTTGCCATGAGCGCGTCGTCCCGTACTTCGTGCACTAGCTCGGGCTTGATCTCCGGATCCGGGTTGGCCATGGCAAAGATGATGGGTCGCGGCGCCATCGAGGCGACCATATCCTGGGTAATGGCGTCTTTGACCGACAGGCCAAAAAAGACGTCCGCACCGTCCATGGCCTCGTCGAGCGTGCGCAGGTCGGTTTCGACCGCGTGGATGGACTTCCACTGGTTCATGCCCTCAGTCCGGCCCCGGTAAATCACCCCGCGGCTGTCACACATGACGGCGTTTTCGTTCGGCATGCCCATGGACTTGAGCAGCGACAGTGTTGCAATGGCAGCGGCGCCCGCTCCGTTGACCACCATGCGGATATCGGCCAGCGACCGGTCCGTGATGCGCAGCGCATTGACCAAGCCTGCGGCAGCGATGATCGCGGTGCCGTGCTGGTCATCGTGCATGACCGGAATATCGCAGCGCTCGCGCAGGCGCTCTTCGATGATGAAGCTCTCCGGCGCTTTGATGTCTTCGAGATTGATGCCGCCAAAGGTCGGGGCGAGCAGCTCGACCGCGTCACAGAAACGGTCCACGTCTTCCGTCGCCAGCTCAAGATCGATACCGTCGATGTCGGCAAAGCGTTTGAACAGCACCGCCTTGCCTTCCATCACCGGCTTTGAGGCCAGCGCGCCGAGGTTACCAAGGCCCAGAACCGCGGTTCCGTTGGTGATCACGGCGACTGTGTTCGACTTGGCCGTATAGTCGTAAGCTGAGTCTGGGTTTTCGGCGATGCGGAGACAGGGGTAGGCAACGCCAGGCGAGTAGGCCAGAGAAAGGTCTCGCTGTGTGGCCAGAGGCTTGGTAGCAGTAACTTCGAGTTTGCCGGGTCGTCCGCTGGAATGGAGCAGGAGGGCTTCTCGTTCCGTAATGCGGTTTACGTCCTGGCTCATGTTGAAAACCCCTTCTTACCCAACTTCGGGAATTTGGTTAGCGGTACTACCTGATAATGCGAGAAACAAATGACCAAGTCGTAGCAGAGTCAACCTCCGCTGAGCGAAGGGCAGAGGCTTCGCCGATGATGATCCAGTATCTGGACATCAAGGATGCGCATCCTGACAGCCTGTTGTTTTACCGGATGGGCGACTTCTACGAGCTGTTTTTTGAAGACGCTGAACGGGCCGCAGCGGCGCTGGACATCGTGCTGACCAAGCGCGGCACACACGGAAATGAACCCATCCCGATGGCGGGAGTGCCCCATCACGCGGCGGAAAATTACCTTTCACGGCTGATTCGTGCCGGATTTAAGGTTGCCATCGCTGAGCAAACCGAAGATCCCGCTGAAGCCAAAAAACGGGGCGCGAAGTCCGTGGTTCAGCGCGAGGTCGTCCGCATTGTCACGCCGGGAACGCTGACCGAGGATTCGGTACTCCAAGCCGGCTCGCACAACTACCTTGCAGCTGTTGCAAAGGTGGCGGGGGGGCTGTCGCTGGCCTGGTTGGACATGTCTACCGGCGAATTTCGCGTGCAACTGGCAAAAAGCGAAACCGCTCTGGCGCAGGCGCTCGACATTATCGCGCCGGCTGAAATCGTTTTCCCGGAGTCGGCCTACGATGAACCGAGTTTCTTCCAGGCCCTGACCGGCACCGACGCGGCTCAGACGCCTTTGCCCAAAGTCCGCTTTGACAGCACCAACGCCAACGAGCGCCTGTGCAAGGCCTTCGGGGTCGCCAATCTAGACGCCTTTGGTGATTTCAGTCGGGCGGAGATTTCGGCTGCCGGGGCGGTCGCGGATTATGTCTATCTGACACAAAAAGGTGCCATGCCGCGCCTGCGCCCGTTGCAGCAGGTTCAGACCGGTTGGTCGCTGGACATCGACCCGGCCTCACGCCGCAATCTGGAGCTTTTCGCCACCCAGAGCGGTCAGGCCAAAGGCAGTCTGTTCTCCTTGATTAACCGTACGCTGACTTCGGCGGGGTCACGGCGACTGCGCGATTGGTTGGCGCTGCCCTTTGCGCAGATTGGGCCCATTGAAGACCGGTTGAGCGCGGTTGACGCGCTGGTCGCAGACGCGGGCCTGCGGGCGGATCTGCGCGAGGCCTTGCGGCAGGTTCCGGACATGGAGCGCGCCTTGACCCGCTTGTCACTGGGGCGCGGTGGGCCGCGGGACGTGCAGGCGATCCTGACCGGCTTGACCGGTACGCAGCACGTTGCTGACCGCATGGTGCAGAGCCTGAGTCAGCGCTTGCTGCCCCCCTTGCTCGATGAGTGCCTGGCCGATGTTGGCCAGCCGGACGCGCTGTTCCCCGATCTGCACGCGGCGCTGGTGGAAGAACCGCCCACGTTGGCGCGCGATGGCGGCTTTATCGCACTGGGCTACGAGCCTGAACTCGACCGCCTGCGCCGCCTGCGTGATGACGCGCGCGGATTGATTGCGGGCTTGCAGGCGAAGTACGTCGAGCAAACCGGTATCCAGACGCTGAAAATCAAGCACAACAACGTGCTGGGTTACTTCATTGATGTGTCGGCCGTGAATGCTGACAAAATGCCGAGTGGGCCGGACAGCGGCTTCATCCATCGCCAGACACTGGCCAACGCCATGCGGTTCACAACGGTTGAGCTGAATGAACTGGAAGGCGAAATCCGCTCGGCGGCGGACAAAGCGCTGGGGCTGGAGTTGGACCTTTATACACAGATGGTCGCGGACATCCTTGCCCAGAGCGCTGATCTGGATCGGCTGACCGCCGCGATGGGGAGTCTCGACGCGCTGACGGCTCTGGCGGAACTGGCGGCCCAGCACGGCTGGACTCGCCCTCGCTTTGTCGAAGGGGCCGCCACCTTGCGGGTTGAGAGCGGGCGGCACCCGGTGGTGGAGCGGGCCCTGCGCGCGGCTGACGGCGAGCCCTTCATCGCCAACGACTGCGCCTTGCATGCCGACGACCTGCTGTGGCTGCTCACGGGCCCGAATATGGCGGGTAAATCCACATTCCTGCGGCAGAACGCGCTGCTGGTCGTGTTGGCGCAGATGGGGTCGTTCGTGCCCGCGCAGGCGCTGGAACTCAGCCCTGTGGACCGGCTGTTCTGCCGGGTGGGGGCTTCGGATGATCTGGCGCGCGGGCGGTCCACGTTCATGGTGGAGATGATCGAAACCGCTGCCATCCTCAATCAGGGCACGCAGCACTCCTTCGTTATCCTCGACGAAATTGGGCGCGGTACGTCGACCTTTGACGGGCTGTCTATTGCCTGGGCCACGGTGGAGCATCTGGTCACGCGTCTGGGCTGCCGCTGCTTGTTTGCCACGCACTATCACGAGCTGACCGCCCTGGCCGATCAGATCACGTCCGTGACGTGCCACCGTATGGCAATCAAGGAGTGGGAGGACAGCATCGTGTTTCTCCACCAGGTTGTCGCCGGCGCCTCTGACCGATCCTACGGGATCCAGGTCGCCAAGTTGGCCGGTCTGCCCCACAGCGTTGTGGAGCGTGCCTTTGCTGTGTTGCAGGCGCTGGAGGAAACCGATGTGAAGGGCGTGCGGGCAGAGGCATTGGGTCTGGATCTGCCGCTATTTGCTACCCTGACCCAGCCGCCACCGCCAACGGCCGCCGCTGTGTCTGATGCCCCACCCAGAGGATGGGCGGAGGTGCTGGAGGTTGTTTCGGCGCTGGACCCTGACGACATGAGCCCAAAAGAAGCCTTGGATGCGCTCTATGCCTTGCGCGACCTGCACCGGTCTAAGGTAGACTAGGCCCATGATACTCGCTGACATGAATCCTCCTTGCCTGCCTGAATTGGGCGACGGCGACCTGTTTGCCACCGATCGGCCGCGGCTGATCGAACGCATCCGTGCGGAGCGTGCGCGTGTTCTGACGAAGCTGGGGGAAAGCCTGGCCGCGGGAGATGACACGGGTTCGACCGCTGCTGTACGCCTGGCGCACTGGAGCGACGTGCTGATCACTGCTGTTTTCGAGCAAATCCAGAACGCCAAGCCGGAGAGCCACCGGACGCCGATGGCATTGGTGGGTCTGGGCGGCTATGGGCGCGGCCAGTTGGCGCCACATTCAGACATCGACCTGCTGTTCTTGACGCAAAACCCGATCAGTGACGATTCCGCCGGGGCGGTCGAGGCGTTGCTGTACGTGCTCTGGGATGCCGGGTTCAAGGTCGGACAGGCCGTGCGCTCTATGAATCAGTGCATGACCGAAGCCAACGAAGACGTGCGCACCCTGACGTCGATGATCGAAAACCGCCTGATCACCGGGGATGTCGGCCTGTCGACCCGGCTGAACGACAAAATCATCCGCTTGCTGCGCGGCGGTGGGCGTAGCCGGCGGTTCACGGATGAAAAGATGGCGGAACGGCGCAACCGCTATATGCAGCCCGGAAACAGCCGCTACGCGCTGGAACCGCATGTCAAAGAGGGCATTGGCGGCTTACGTGACCTGCACACGCTGTACTGGATCACCTTAGCCCGCTTTGCCGATAGCGGCCCAACCCTGCTGCATGAACAGGGCTTGCTGACCGCCGGACAAGCGGAGCGGATGCGGACGGCGGAAACCTTCTTCTGGACGGTCCGATTTCACCTGCACCTGCTGACAGGACGGGGCGAAGACCGGCTGACCTTTGACCTGCAGCTCGATGTCGCCAAGGCCCTGGGGTACGCCCCCCGCGGTGGCCAGCAGGCGGTCGAGCGGTTCATGACGCGCTACTATAAAATGACCCGCGACGTCGGGGCGCTGTCTTATTTCGTGCTGGCTAGCGTGCTGGATGACGTCAAGGCCGAGGGCAGCCTGAGCCTGCCCAACTTCTTGATACCGCGCTCGGAAATCGACGGGTTTCAGGTGCAGGACAACCGCCTGCGCGTCTCGCGCGCCAGGCAGTTCGACGAGGCGCCCATCGACCTGATCCGGATTTTCCGCGTGTCGTTGGATGAGGGCTTGGAGATTCATCCCAAGACCCTGCAAACGATCATGCAGAAGGCAAGGATGGTTTCTGCCAATGGCTTGCATGACGACAGGGAAGCCAACTCGGTGTTCTTGGACATCCTCACCCACCGGCATAACCCGCTCGAAATCCTGCGGCTGATGAATGATACCTCCGTGCTGGGTTATCTGCTGCCCGAGTTTGGCGCCGTGGTCGGTATGATGCAGTTCAACCGCTATCACCACTATACCGTGGACGAGCACACGCTGCGGGCGGTTGGGGTCATGCACCGCGTTGCTGCCGACCAAGGCGACGACGGCATGGGACGGGCTTCAGCGGTGTTTGGAGACATCGTGCAGACCCGCGCGCTCTATGTCGCCATGCTGCTGCACGACCTGATGAAGGGTCGCGACGAACCCCATGAGATCCTGGGCGCGGAAATGGCCAAGCAGATGGGGCCTCGCATGGGGCTGACCGAAAGTGAAACGTCCTTTGTCGCCTGGTTGATCCGTGAGCATCTGAACATGTCAGCGGTGGCATTCCAGCGGGACATCGACGATCCTGAAGTCATCAAGGACTTTGCCGCGCAGGCAGGTTCGCTGGAACGGCTACGGGCGCTGTTTGTGCTCACGGTGGCCGATATCCGGGCGGTCGGACCGGATGTGTGGAACGGGTGGAAGGCCTCGCTGCTGGGTCAACTTTATGTCGGAGCCGCCGACGTGTTGACGCTCGGGACCGACTCGCCGCGCGAAGCCGACCGGGCGCGGGAGTGTCAGGACACCGTCGAGGCGGCCAACGGTCCCGATCGTTCGGACCAGCTCGAAACCCTGCGCCAGGTCGCGCCTCGGTCTTACTGGCTGGCCTATGACCCTGATACCATTGTTTGTCACCTTGACCTAATGGCGGAAACCGAAGCCCGGGATGCCAAAATAGGCGTGTCTTTTCGCCAGTACGATAACGAAGGCTGGACCGAGGTCTTTGTCTACGTCCTCGATCACGCAGGCATGTTTGCCGGCATCGCCGGCGCGGTTGGTGTGTGCGGTTTTGATATCGACGGAGCCAAGGCGCACACGCTGGGTAATTCCATGGTGCTGGACACCTTCGCCGTCTCGACCCACCAGGGCGACGCGCTCGACAACAGCCAGCGGGATCGACTGCGCGAGACCATTTTCCGCGTGGTGACCGGCGAAATGCGCCTGGGCCCGGAAATCGAAAAGCGCCTCAAGCGGCGTTCCCAGCGCATTCAGGTGCTCGACCCCGATCATGCCATCGTCGTGAACAACCGCGCTTCGGACAAATTCACCCTGCTCGAAGTCAGCGGCCCGAACCGCCCCGGCGAGCTCTATCGCATCACCCGCGCTTTGGGCGCGGACGGGTTGGCCATCCATAGCGCCAAAATCAGCTCCTACGGCCAGCGCTACGTCGATGTGTTCTATTTGCTCGATGGACTGGGCGGGAAAATTGAGAGCACGGATCGGCTCGCTCGGATCAGAACGCGGGTGATGGAAAGCCTCTCGGATGGCTGAGTCGCCCCAAGTTGATGCCGCGCAGGACGAACTGGCCAGGTCCGTCGGTACGGTCGGCGGGCTGACACTTATCAGCCGTTTGCTGGGCTACGTCCGCGACATCTTCATGGCGACGATCATCGGCGCAGGACCAATAGGCGACGCCTTCACATTTGCGCTCACCCTGCCCAACTCGTTCCGCCAGATTTTTGCTGAAGGTGCCTTCAACGCAGCATTTGTGCCGACCTATACCGAGACGCAGACCCGCGAGGGTAAGGCGAAGGCAGCACGCTTTGCAGGGCAAGTGATGGCCCTGCTGCTGCTTATATTGGTGCCGTTGAGCGCGCTGGTCCTGTGGCAGATGCCAGCGGTGGTGGGGTTCTTATCCCAGGGGTACGAGCCCGGCGGTGAGCGGTTCGTGCTGGCCGTGCTGTTCAGCCGGATCATGTTTGGCTACCTGACGCTGGTTTCTCTGATGGCGCTGTGCGTGGGCATGCTCAACGCCAACCGCCGTTTCGCGCCCGGCCCGGCGGTGCAAATTGGCTACAACGTGATCTTGATAGCTGCTCTGGTGGGTCTGGTGCCGATGCTGGGTTATCCCGCACACGTGCTGAGTGTCGGGGTGCTCTCCGCTGGCGCGTTCCAGTTTGCCGTGGCGTGGGTGTTGGTGAGCCTGCTGATTGGCATCACGGTGATCCCTCGCCTGCCGCGCTTTGACGCTCGGCTGCGGTCCATGTTGCTGCTTATGGGGCCGGGGATCGTGTCGGCTTCGGGGTTGCAGATTGCCTCGCTGGTCAACCGTGCGCTGGCATCAGAAGCTGTGGGGGCCCAGGCGCAGTTGTATTACGCTGAACGGCTGTATTTCCTGCCGCTGGCCATCATTGGTATTGCCTTTGGCGTGGTGATCCTGCCCACGCTCAGCCGCGCGCTGGCCCAAAACGACTCCCAGCAGGCGGAAGCGACCATTCAGGACGGTTTGAGTCTTGCCGTGTTCATTGCGTTGCCTGCTTCGGTGGCGATGGCGGTGATGCCGCGGGAGATCCTTTCGGCGCTGTTCCAATATGGTGCCTTTGACATCCTCGCGACCGAGCAGGCGGGCTGGATCCTGCTGGCACTGGCGCTGGGTCTGGTGCCAGTCATCGTCCAGCGCATCCTCTACCCGACATTTTATGCGCGTAAAGACACGCTCACGCCCATGCTGCTGACTCTCTTCGGTGTGGCTGTGCAAGTGGCCGTTGCGGCGAGTTTGTTTCCGCGACTGGGTGTGCTGGGTTTGGGATTGTCCGTGGCGCTGGCAGCGTGGGTGCAAGTGTTTGTTGCAGGATGGGTGACACAGCGGCGCGGGTTTTGGCGGCTTCAAACTGGTCTGGTTTGGTTGGTGCTGCGGTGCGCCATGGCGGCGGGGTTGATGGGTCTGGCACTGGCATTGCTCAAAGCGCCCCTGACCTCGATGTTCCAGGCGTCCACACTCTGGCCCAAAGTGCCGATTCTGGGTCTGCTGGTGATTTTAGGCGCAGCAATCTATATATTAACATGTATTGGTTTTAAGGCGGTGCCGCCTTCTGCCATGGCAGCGTTGCGAAGGTTCCGCAAGCGCTCGGGTTGACCCCATCGGTCTAAGGGCGTCATAGGGACCATGACTTTTTAGGCCGCCTCAAATTCAGGGAGCAGCGCCATGACCGATCAGGGTCCAACCACAAAACGCATTTTCTCCGGTGTCCAGCCGACCGGTGGTCTTCACTTGGGTAACTATCTGGGTGCGGTGCGGAACTTCGTTGATCTGCAAGACGAATACGAGTGTGTCTACTGTGTTGTTGATCTGCACGCGATTACCGTGTGGCAGGATCCGACCAAGCTCGCCGAACAGACACGGGAAATTACAGCTGCTTTCCTTGCGGCCGGAATCGACCCCAAAACGTCGATCATCTTCAATCAGTCCCAAGTCCGTGCGCATGCTGAGCTGGGCTGGATGTTCAACTGTGTGGCGCGGGTTGGCTGGCTGAACCGCATGACGCAGTTTAAAGACAAGGCTGGCAAGAACCGCGAAGCCGCCTCGGTAGGCCTCTACGGCTATCCCGTGCTCCAGGCTGCGGACATCCTCGCCTATCTGGCGACCCACGTGCCGGTGGGCGAAGACCAGAAACAGCACCTGGAGCTGACCCGCGACATCGCCGGAAAGTTCAACAACGACTTTGGGGTGGATTTCTTCCCCTTGATCGAACCGCTGATCATGGGCGCTGCGGCGAGGATTATGTCCTTGCGGGACGGCTCCAAGAAAATGTCCAAATCCGAAGCCTCTGACATGTCGCGCATCAATCTGCACGACGATGCTGACGCCATCGCCAACAAGATCCGCCGCGCCAAAACTGACCCCCAGGCCTTGCCCGGGGTTGAAGTGCTGGATGAGCACGGCGCGATCACCGACGCCTTTTCCAAGGAACGCCCAGAAGCGGCCAACCTGGTCACGATCTACGCGGCCTTGGGCCGGCAGTCTCTGAGCCATGTTCTTGACGAGCTGGCTGGTAAGTCATTCAGCGACTTCAAGGGCATGCTGACCGAGCGTGCTGTTGACCAGATGGCCCCTATCGGCTCGGAAATGCAGCGCCTGATGAATGATCCGGCGCACATTGACGGGGTACTCAGAGAGGGTGCCGAGCGGGCGCGAGCCATCGCGGATCCAGTCATCGACCAAGTTTACGACATCGTCGGGCTCCTCCGCGCGTAAGTTTTCCAAGAGTAAGGTAACAGAGAATGCAGCATCGGAAGGGAACATCAGCACAATGAGCATGTATCTTCCGATTGCCGAGATGGCGACCAACCCTTTTGTGATTGTCTTTTTTGGCGCGCTGGTTGGTGCCATGAGTGGGTTGTTTGGCGTCGGTGGCGGGTTCCTGATGGCGCCGATCCTGTTTTTCCTCGGTATTCCCCCTTCAGTGGCTGTTTCCACCGAGGCGACACAGATTTGTGCAGCGTCGGTTTCCGGCTCACTGGCGCACTTCCGGCGCGGCAATCTCGATGTGAAGATGGGCGCGCTGCTGGTTGCCGGGGGCTTGGTGGGCTCGACCCTGGGGGTGTTCACGTTCAAATGGCTGATCACGCTGGGATCGATCGATTTGGTGATTCAGCTGTTCTACGTGGTGTTCCTGGGCGGCGTCGGGGGCCTGATGTTCCTCGAAAGCCTCCAGGCCATGATGCGCCGTCGCGCGGGCAAGACTGCGACCCACAAACGCCGCCACGGCTTTATGCACGGCCTGCCCTTCCGCACCAAATTCCCCCGCTCCAAGCTCTACATTTCCGCCATTTTGCCAGTAGCGGTCGGCCTCGGTGTCGGTTTTCTAAGCGCGATCATGGGGGTCGGCGGTGGTTTCATCATGGTTCCCGCGATGATTTACCTGCTCGGCATGCCGACAATGGTGGTCGTCGGGACGTCGCTTTTCACCATCATCTTTGTAACGGGCAACAACACACTGCAGCACGCCTGGTTCAACGGTACCGTCGATCTGGTGTTGGCGGGGCTGCTGCTGGTCGGTGGGGTTATCGGGGCGCAGATTGGCGTGCGGCTTTCGGGCCGCTTCAATGCCGAACAGCTTCGAATCCTGTTGGCGCTGATCGTCTTGGCGGTCTGCTTCAAAATTCTCTCTGACCTGCTGGTGGGCGGACCGCCGATCCAATTCTCGTTTAGGGAGGTCGCGGGTCATGGTTAAGGGGTTGGCGCAGCGCATCACGGTTCGGCTGATTGGTGGCATGGTGCTTGTCCTCGCCGTCGTCCTGGCCGGATTAACCCTGAGCCCCGTCAGCGGTGCCCAGGGCCCAGACGTGGCAGCGGTGGAGAGCAAAGTTTCTGTGGGCTTATTCAGCGGCAAGACCGTTGTGCGCGTGTTTGGCTCTACCGCGACCCCGGATGTGCCAATCCGGCTTGAGCTTACTGGCCCCGACCGTGAAGTGAAGTTTACGCGCGACGTCCGACGCTTCGGCATCAAGGTCGCCCAGACCATAGAAGACGCCCCGCAGGTCATCCCGGCCATCCGTGCGGAATTGTCCTCCGGAGATATTCCGCTGCGCCGAGAAGGCGATGCATTGGAAGACGCATTGATCCGCGAAGGCGTGGTGATCATCCGGCCCAACGCCATCAAGATGGAGCCTTCGGGTCTGTTTTTCGCTGAAATCCCACTACCGCCGAGCGCGCCCGTGGGTGACTACAAGATAGAGATTTTCCAGGAGGGCGCGCTGCGCACCGTTGCGAAAATCAAGCTCGCAGAAGAGTCTTTTTCCATTCAGCAGCAGGGTTTTGTGGCTCTGGTGTCGCGTGGAGCGAAGGATTATGCTTTATTTTATGGTCTGATATGCGTATTAGTCGCCGTCGCGGCTGGTTGGATTACAGAACGGGTGTTCCGCAACCGACGCTGATGAAGGCGATTTCAATGCTGATGGAGACTCTATGACGGACGCAACTCTTGCGCCTCACACGAACGACTTGCCCTTGTTGCTGGTGGTGATCGATGACTCGGAAGAGTCGACGGTCGCGCTGAATTATGCCTGCGCGCGGGCCAAGGCGACATCGTGCCGTGTGGCTTTGCTGCGGGTTATTGAGCCGGACAACTTCATGCATTGGGCCAGCCTGCGCGAAATGGCGGAGCAGGAAGCCCGGGAGGAAGCCAACCACCTGCTCGCACGGAATTCAGCCGACGTGGTGCGTCTGTCTGGGCGAGAGCCGGTCAACTTCGTACGCTTTGGCAATCGAGCGGATGCCATCCTCGAGCTGATTAGCGAGCGGCATGAAATCGTGGTTTTCATTCTGGCCGCCGCCAAGGGCGAGAACCCCGGTCCGCTGGTCAGCTCCCTGGCGCGGAACCTGATCAACCAGTCACGCGTGCCGATTACCGTCGTGCCGCCAACCCTGACGCAGCAGGAAATCGACCGGCAGTTTCTGGTGAACACTCAGAGCGAATAGAGCCCTGCGAGGGTCAGACTGCCTGCGGCACCCAGGGTCAGAACGACCCGCATGCGCGGGTACCACGAGGGAAAATCCCCCGCCTGGCCCCGGATCAGGTCAAAAATCAGCAAGATGACAAAACCCAACGCCAGCGCGATCATGAGCAGGCCAACCTCTGCCGGATTGATCAGTGAAAGCCCCCAGATCAGCCAACCATAAAGCGCCGGCAGTACCGAGACGCCGTAGGGCCAGGCTCGATCGGGTTCACGCTCCAGCGCCGTGCCCCAATGAATGGCGCCCATAAATGACAGGATAACTGCACCGTAGGACAGCATGATGCGAGGCCCATCGGGTGCAAGGCCATCCACCACCGACGAGGACCAGTCTCCGTTAAGCGTGGTGACCAGCCCGAAGGCAAAGGGAGCGAGGCCAGAAAGCCCAAGGAACCAGGCAAAACGCATGCGTAACGGTCTCCAGATCAGGCGTTCAGGTGGCTGCCCCGGACGGGCCCTCGGCCACGGGTACTCTGGTGGGCATTAGCCCACGGACAGCCGCTCCGCAAGGATCTCGATCCGGCTGAGCAGGCGCGCATCAAGATTACTCAACCCGCCCGTATCGTGGGTCGTCAGGCGGATTTCGACGGTTCGATAGACGTTTGACCACTCGGGGTGATGGTTGAGCTTTTCCGCTTCGATTGCAACGGCGGACATAAAGGCAAAGGCGTGGACAAAGTCACGGCCCTGGAACTGCCGCGAGACAGCGTCTCCGACCTCGCTGAGGCTCCATTTGGGGTGATCAGCCAGCAATTGCTGACGCTGTTCGTCTGATAGAGGGGTGGCGTGCGGCATGGGAAACCCTGTTTTTCTAGGCATGGGACCCGGGAAGCGCTAGGAACCCGGCTCAACTACTTGTTTGGTACAGACTGGTTAATCATAGAGATATGGCGCGACGCAAACGGGGCCAGCCCATTCATGGCTGGATTATCATCGATAAGTCACAAGGGCTGCAATCAACCGAGACCGCCAACCGGGTTCGGCGGTTGTTTGATGCGCAGAAGGCGGGCCATGGGGGCACACTGGACCCGCTGGCCACCGGCGTTCTGGCCGTGGCGCTGGGCGAGGCGACCAAAACCGTTCCCTATGTGATGGATGGCCCAAAGACCTATACCTTTACCGTCGCCTTTGGCGCTCGGACGGCGTCGGATGACGCGGAGGGCGCTGTGCTGGAGACCAGTGATGTTCGCCCTAGCGAGGCCGATGTTCGCGCTGCGATGGAGGATTTCAACGGCGAGATCATGCAGGTTCCGCCTAAAGTCTCGGCGATCAAGGTCGATGGCGAGCGCGCCTATGACCTCGCCCGCGACGGCGAAGATTTTGAACTCGCCGCCCGGCCGATGACGGTGTATCGACTCGAATTGCTGTCTTATGCGCCTGAGGCGGCAGAATTTGAGGTCGAAGCAACCAAGGGTTTCTACGTTCGCGCACTGGCCCGAGACATCGCTTTAGCCTGTGGAACGCTGGGGCATGTGACGAGCCTCCGCCGTCTTGCAACCGGGCCATTCGATTTAGAGCAGGCGGTTTCACTGGAAAAACTCGAAGACTTAGGGCAAGAGAGCGTCCTGTTTGAATACCTCGCAGATCCAATTCATGCGCTGGCCGGCATCCCGGCTGTGGACTTGGATCCGACGGAGGCGGTTCGCATGCGTAACGGCAATCCGGTTTCACTGGTGCGCCGGTCCCAAATCGGCAGACTCGGGGACATTGGTCCTGATGATGAGGTTGTCGTGACGGTGCAGGGGCGACTTCTCGCGCTTGCTCGGTTTGACGCGGGACAATTGCAGCCCATCCGTGTGTTCAATCTTTAAATGAAGATGCTGCCGACAAGGAAATACTCATGTCTATTACGGTAGAACGTAA
>PAHJ01000085.1 GCA_002705565.1 Geminicoccus sp.
CATGAAAAATAATGTCTCGGGAGGACATACACATGAAAAAGCTCGCGCTTATCGCAGCTTCCATCGCTACCGCCGCTTTTGGCTTTAGCGCTACGGCTAACGCCGAGTGTGGTGAAGTCACCGTTGGCGAAGCCAACTGGTCCACCGCTCAGATTCTCGCTCAGATCGACGGTTTCGTTCTGGAGCACGGTTACGGCTGTACCGTAACTTTTACCCCTACTTCCACGACCCAGACCATTGCGCTGGCTCAAGGTGCTGACAACGCTGTTGTCGTTTCCGAATTCTGGAACCTTGGTGTTGACCAGGACGTTTTGAATGACTCCATCGCTGATGGCGAAATCGAACTGACCGGTAAGCCTTTCCCAGAAGCTGGTGAGTTCTGGTACGTTTCTCCGTCGTTCGCAGAAGACTACCCAGAGCTTGACACCGTTGCAGAAGTTCTGGCTCGCCCAGACCTGTTCCCTTCCCCAACCGTTGACGGCACCGGCGCTTTCTACGGCTGTCCAATCGGTATTGGCTGGGGCTGTGAGCACAGCAACGCTGCACTCTTTGACCTGTGGGACATGACCGAGCTTGGCTGGACCCTTGAGAACCCAGGTTCTTTCGAGGGCATGAACTCCATCATCGTGGACGCTAACGTGTCCAACGGTTACTGGATTGGTTACTACTGGACCCCAACCGCTGTTGCGATTGAGAACGAGCTGGTTTCCCTGGACTGGGGCGTAGAAACTGTAACGCCTGCGTTCTGGAACGATTGTATTACCAAGTACCGTGACGAAGGTCGCCTGCCAGACGGTTGTGAAGTACAGCCAACGTCCTGGACGCCTTCCGACATCGCAACCGCTACCAATCCAGCGCTGCGTGACACCGGTGCTTACGACTTCATCCTTGCTCGTGAGCTGCCAATGGGCGTTCTCGGCGCAATGGACGGCTGGATGGCTTCCAACCAGGCTTCCGCTGCTGATGCTGCTAAGCACTTCCTGCGCGAGCACCAGGACCTCTGGACCTCTTGGGTTGATGCTGACGTAGCTGACGCAGTTCTGGCTGCTCTCTAAAGCTGTCAGTTAGATACTGAAGTGAGGAGGGGCCTGATCCGTCAGGACAGGCCCCTTCCTTTTGCCTAAATAGACCATCTGTACCGTGAAAAATTAAGGGAGCATTCCGGATGGGCGACTTAAAATTCGAAGAGTTTGGAGATATTTGGATCTTCCTACTCACTGTTCCGGGACTGTTACTAAACATGCTCGTGGGGCTGGCACAATTCATCTGCATCAGCTTGCCACTTTCCGTTTGGGCCTTTGCTCAGTGGTTGGGTCCAACCATCATCGACATCCCCGTGATCCTGTTCAAAACGGCTCGGATTTTGGTGAATTCGGGCTATGGCCTGCTCAAAGGTGTCTTCAACTTCTTCTTGACCTTTGATTGGTCATGGAATGCGCTGAACGACTTCCCGTCGCTTCCCTCGCACATCAAAGCCCTGCTGAACCTCGGCGGTATCAACCAGCCGTTTGATTACTTCGCAGGCTCCTACGGCACAGCCGTTAAAGAATTCATTCTCCCACTGCGTCGCTCCATGAACGACCTGCGCGACTTTATTGACTTCATGCCTTGGCCTGTTTTCTTCGCGCTCGTACTGCTGCTGGTGTTTTGGGTTTCCCGTAAGATCGGCGTCGTGATGCTCGCCCTGGGCGCGCTGTTTTTCATCGGTATCTTTGGCCTGATGGACCTGGCATCGCAGACCTTCTCCCTGATGATCCTGTCGATCATCCTGTGCGTGGCGTTTGGTATCCCGCTGGGTATCTTCATGTCGGCATCCGATACGGTTGACCGGGCGGTCAAGCCGGTGCTCGACATCATGCAGACCATGCCATCGTTCGTATACCTGATCCCGGTCCTGATCCTGTTCGGCGTAAGCCCTGTTGCGGGTCTGATTGCCGTGGTGATCTACGCCATGCCGCCGGTGGTACGGCTGACCAACCTGGGGATCCGATTGGTTCCGTTCGAGGTGGTCGAGGCCAGCCACGCCTTTGGCGCCAATTATCTCCAGCGCCTGTTTGGCACGCTGATACCGCTGGCGCTGCCGAACGTGTTTGCTGGTATTAACCAGACGATCATGATGGCCCTGGCCATGGTGGTGATCGCGGCCTTGGTCGGTGCACCTGGACTGGGCGCAGAAGTACTCTCCGCGCAGGGTACGGTGAACCTGGCGCTGGGTCTGCAATCCGGTTTCGCCGTTGCTCTGATCGCAATTGTTATCGACCGCTCGTTCCACCTCTATGGTGAACGGATGCAGCAACACCGGAAGGTAGGGCACTAAGCATGAGCGCTAACATCAAGGTATCGATAAAAAATCTGTACAAGATTTTTGGTAACAACTCAGAAGACGCGCTGCAGCGGGTTTTAGATGGTTTGGGCAAGACGGAGCTGCTGGCCCAGCACAACCATGTCCTCGGCTTGAACAACATCAACATCGACATTCCTGAAAAGCGGGTGCAGGTCATCATGGGCCTGTCCGGTTCAGGGAAGTCGACGCTGATCCGTCACCTCAACCGTCTGATTGATCCAACCGCCGGCCAGGTGTTGGTGGACGGTGAGGACGTGCTCCAAATGGACGACAAGCAGCTCCGTGTGCTTCGTCAGAAAAAGATGAGCATGGTGTTCCAGAAGTTCGCCCTAATGCCGCACCGCACCGTCGCGGACAATGCGGCCTATGGCTTGCGTCTGCAGGGCGTTCGTGCCAGTGAAGCCAAGGAGAGGGCGCAGAAATGGATTGACCGTGTAGGTCTAACCGGTTTCGAAAAGTCCTACCCCAGCCAGTTGTCCGGCGGCATGCAGCAGCGTGTAGGCCTCGCCCGGGCTCTGGCAACTGACGCAGATATCCTGCTGATGGACGAAGCCTTCTCGGCACTCGACCCTCTGATCCGTACGGATATGCAGGACGTGCTGCTGGAGCTTCAGAAAGAGCTTAACAAGACCATTATCTTCATTACCCACGACCTCGACGAGGCACTGCGAATTGGTGATGACATCGCGATCCTTCGCGATGGCGGGCTGGTGCAGCAGGGCGATCCACAGGACATCGTACTTCGTCCCAGCGACGAATACGTCTCTGACTTCATCATGGACATCAACCGTGGCCGCGTCCTGAAGGTGCGTTCGATTATGGACGAGAAAGCTATAGGCGGTTCGTTGCAAATCGACGTCAATCTGGCGCTCGAAGATGCCATGCAAAAGATGAAGGATAATCCGGCCCAGCCGGCAACCGTCACCCGCGACGGCAAACCTGTTGGTGCGCTGGATATGCGGTCACTCATTGATGCAATTGAACGCCCTGCGCCCGAAACGGCGTCTGGCAACGTTTACCGATAATTAGTCCACGCGACGGCGCGAATAGAGACTGAAGAGAGACAAGAGGCAAAAATGCTTAAATACATCATCGGGGCCGTTATCCTTGTGCTCATGGGGTTGGGCGGCTTTATGAATTACCAGCGTGAGCGTTCCGGCGCCTGTTCTGCAGATTACGTAAAGAACTACCTGCGCGGTGAACTCGTGAACCGCTACACTGAAGAGTCGCTGTTCTATTCGAACCTTGAGTCTGGCCTGAAGGATGAAGACATCTCTGCTTCATCCCGCAGCGAGCTTCAAGAGCTCAAGACGGCCATCGACGTTCAGCTCGAAGCTGGTGAAGTCGTATCCCGCGAAGTCAGCCCAAGCACGCGGACCAAGAAAACCTGTCTGACCCGCTTCTCGGTCAACGGCGGTTTCGTGGAAGCGCGATACAACCTGACCATCGAACCTATGCCAGGTCAGGATTTCGCAGAGCGCTATTCCAAGCGTCGTAAGAACATCATCCTGCTCGAAGAGCTTGAGCCGGGTAAGACCTACAACTCTGTTGAAGTGGCCGTGTTCTCCCGTCGCTCCTTCTATATGAAGGAAGACCGCTTCCCGTACGTGGAGTACGCGCAGGACTACACACCTGAAGAATCCATTTCGACCGGCGTTGTTTCTGAAATGCCGAAGTAAGATCCGGTTCTCCTGACTGCTTAAAAAAGCCCTCGCTGCTGTCTGGCTGCGAGGGCTTTTTCTTGGCAGATAAGAAACTGAAACATGCTGAAGGAACCCCGGTCGTGAAGCTGAAAACCCCCGAATTTGCCAGGCCAGCAGACGCTGACCAGCGCCTGAGCGTTGCGCCGGTGATTTGCTACCCGGTTGATACACTGCCGCCCGCGCCCCTGGACCTGTACCGCAGTGCGCGGGAGGGGATGGAGAAGATCGATGAAGCCCTTGCGCCCGCCCGCGACGCGGTGACGTTTGAAGTTCCGGCCGGGCATTTCTTTCGCATCTACTCCGTTGATGGCCCGCAAGTCGGAGACCTGAACCTGTGGAACGCCAACGACCTGTCCGAGCGCTTCTATACCGGCAAGACCCGCGCCCTGCACGGTACGCACCTGTCTACCGGCGACCGCATGTGGAGTAGCTTTCCGCACATGCGCCCGATGGCGACCATTACGGCGGATACGCTGGACTGGTACGGTTTCGACGCCTTTGGTGGGTCGGTTCATGATGTGATCGGTACACGCTGTGATCCCTATACCGCCAACACACTCAGCGGCGCGCACTACCACAATTGCTGCCATTCCAATCTCAGCCGAACCTTAGCCGCCAAGACAGGGCGGCCGGTCCACGAGGTCGAGGCTGACGTCCATGATGTGTTGAACGTGTTCATGTGCACGGGGTTCACGCGCGATACGCAGCAATACTTCATGAAATCCAGCCCTGTTCGTCCCGGTGATTACCTCGAATTTTTCGCCGAGATTGACCTGCTGGGGGCCTTGTCAGCCTGTCCGGGCGGGGATTGTTCCACCGAGCATTCGTCGGACCTTGCCGCCTGCCATCCGCTCAAGGTCGAAGTCTATCGCACCACCAATGATGCGCTGAGGCAGGCAAAGTGGCAGTCGCCACCCCGAAACGGCTACGACCGGAGCCACGGTCTGTAAAGACGCCCCACTCAGCCGCCTCGCTTGAGGCGTTCAATGACGTCGTGCAGGGCTTGCAGGAAGCGGGAGCGGTCGGCCTTGGAGAAGGGGGCGGGTCCGCCCATATGGCCGGCACCGGCTGCGGGGCCATCGCCCTTTGAGCCTACGGAGGAGCGGAGGTCGGCCATGATGCCCCGCGTGGCAACAGCGTTGCCGATGCTTGCATCCGTGAATGGTTTTCCGTTGCTGCCCAGAACCGTTGCATTCGCATCAAGGCAACGCTGAGCCAGCAGGATGTCGGCGGTTACGACCACCGTTTTGGGCCCTGCGTTTTCGGCGATCCAGTCGTCGGCGGCATCAAAGCCATCGCTGACAACTTGCAACTCGATCAACCCTCCGCGCGGAAAGCGGAAATAGCTGTTTGATACCAGTGTGACCGGCACCCGGTGCCGGTCCGCAACCTTGTAGATTTCGTCTTTGACCGGGCAGGCATCAGCGTCGATGAGAAGTCTAATCATAGTCGGGCTATAGGACAAAGAGTGGGGGCGGCTCAAGGGGGTTGGGCGGTTTCGGTGAAACATACTGAAATCAATCGCCACACAAAACGATCAAAATTGATTTGATTTTAAAACAAAACACATCAAAATGTGACATACGACGGCAGAACAGGAGGGAGGCGGTATTCCTTCTTCGTTCCTGATCATGCCCAGGGCTATCGTAGATTAATTAGGAATTTGAAATGAAAAACCTCGTGATTGCCATGGCACTAATCGCCCTGTCCTTTGGTGGCCAGGCACAGGCACTCAGCTTCGCTCCCCCGCCTGAGTGCAGCACTCTGGCGCAACAGGAGACCCTCGTGTGTCAGATCCGAGAGCATTGTGCCGCGCGGCAAGACCGTGTGACCAAGCTGGTCACTCGTCAATGGGAGGTCAGCAACAGCTATATCTCTGTCGGGGAACGAGACGGCAGCGTTACTGCGCTCAAGAGGACGTCGAAGTTGGAGGAAAGACTGGAGCGTATCGCCGGTCGCCTCGAATTGGCGCAAGCTCGGTTGCAATCCTGTATCGCACGCATCAGCAGATAGACCGCGCTGCATTTGACTGATCGATGGCCGGGCGCATTGCGGCTTGGTGACAGGCGATCAGTTATCATCGGAGGGGTGGAGGCAGTGGCCTTCGCCCCTTTTGCCTGGGCGGCGTCGCGAACGGGCCAAAGGAGTGCAAAGACGACCCGGAAGGTGGCGGGAACAGGCTGGACGTGGGCCTTGGGTTGGTTCATCAGCACAGGATGATCAATCAGCCTTCCTCCCGGATTGTGAGCGGTGAAATCATGGTGGGCGCGCTGCTGATGGTGGCGTTTTCGCTGATCGCACCGTTTCAAGACACCATCGCTAAGCTCGCGACGGACCACGTGTCCAGCGGTACGATTTCCTTTTCCCGCTTTGCCATACAGACGCTGGTTCTGGTTCCACTGGTGCTCTGGCGCTTTGGTCCCCGCCGCCTTTGGCCCAAAAATGCACCGCATCTGCACGCCTTGCGCGGGGTGTTGATGGCTGTCGTGACTGTGTTGTTTGTCCTGGCGCTGGAATACATGCATGTCGCCGATGCCATGGCGATCTTCTTTGTCGAGCCGATGTTTCTGACACTGCTCAGCGGTTTGATCCTGCGCGAGAAGGTCGGCTGGCGGCGCTACGCGGCCTGTGCGGTTGGGTTTATCGGGGCCTTGTTTGTGATCCAGCCGAGCTTTGACGAACTGGGGTGGGTGGCGTTCTTGCCGCTGGGTGTGGCGTTTCTGTTTGCGTTTTACCTGATCCTGACGCGGCATCTTAGCCAGAACGATGAACCCCTGCTGATGCAGGCCTATACCGGCATTTCGGGTGCGATATTCCTCGGCGCCGTGTTGCTGATCCTCGATCCGGTCGGCGTCAGGGTGTTTCAGATCACGCCGGCACCGACCTCGACACTGTGGATTATGCTGCTGGTCTTCGGACTGATTGCAACCGTCAACCATCTGATCCTTGTGCAAGCATTCAAGCGCGCACCGGCGTCCATCCTCGCGCCCATCCAGTACCTCGAAATCGTGACTGGCGTTATTCTAGGCTGGATCATCTGGGACTATGTGCCCAATGCGCTCAAGTGGGTGGGGATCGCCATTATTGTTGGATCTGGATTGTTCATCATCTGGCGCGAGCGTATCGCCGCGCTGCAACACGACGGAAAGCCGCAGCAGGCCGGCTGACCTTGCAGTCCTGTGTGGAAAGTGTCAGGACAGATCATCGATCTGCTCAATTTCGGTCCGACTGTGGCGCAAGATTTTAATAAAACGGAAGCGAAGCGCCGCTATAGCGCGGAAGATACCCGCTCTGTGCTGCTGTATCAGGCCAAGCGCGCCTTTACTGCTGCCGGCTTCGATGACGTCGGTGTGCGCGAAATTGCTCAGGCCTCCGGTGTAAATCCTGCGCTCGTAAACCGCTACTTTGGCAACAAGCAGGGGCTGTTCGAAGCCGTCCTTGAAGCCCAGCCCGACGCCTCTGCTTTGCTGAATATCGATCAGGCACAGTGGGGCGCAAAATTGGCAAGCATGATGGTCGGCAAGATGGGAACTGACCCTGAGGTTGACCCCTTGCTGATCCTGTTGCGCTCGGCGCAAAGCAAGACAGTGGGCCACTTGGTTCACGCGTCGGTCGAAGCACGCTTGAACGATCCGCTTTCCCGCCTCTATGGCACAAACAGCCGGGCACGGGCCAAATCACGCCTGTTGCTTACCGTGCTGCTGGGGTTTGATGTCGTCGAGCGATTAGTAAAGCTGCCTTACGACCCGGACTCCGTTCGTGACATCGAAGATATTGTTGCAAAGACGCTGCAACTCATCATCGACGCATAGCCACGACAATCCACTCCGAGAAACGGCCACGTCCTTTCCCCTGAATGCGCCCCGATACCGCATCAACGTGTAGGATCAGTTGAGCTCAACTGGCAAATACATACTATTTAAAGCGATATTTTGTGTTCAACAGTTTACAATGAGTAAACGGTTGTTTACATAGGCCGCCGCGCACCTTGTTGCGACATCGATTGATGCCCCCGTCCGGATCCAACAATCAGGACAGGGCGGCGCACCAAATTCCTGGGGATGGAACTGTGAAGCTGACTGTAAATGAGCAGGCCCGCGATATTGACGTGGAGCCGGATATGCCTCTGCTTTGGGTGTTGCGAGACGAACTGGGCGTGACTGGCCCAAAGTACGGCTGCGGCATTGCGCAATGCGGGGCCTGCACGGTTCACGTCGATGGTAAAGCTGTTCGCTCGTGCGTGCTGCCGGTTGGTTCTGTAACCGGAAAGGTCACAACCATCGAAGGCCTAGGCACGCCAGAGAACCTGCACGCCACGCAAGAAGCCTGGATCGAGCATCAGGTCGCCCAGTGCGGCTATTGCCAAGCCGGGCAGATCATGGCGGCTGCGGACTTTATCAGCCGTGTTCCCGATCCCACCGATGAGCAGATCGACCGCGCCATGTCGGCCAATCTATGTCGGTGCGGCACTTATCCTCGGATCCGGGCGGCGGTGAAAACCGCGGCGCGCAAAGTGCGGGAGGGTTGAGCCATGTCTGCTGTTGCTAAGGTTGCCCGCCGGGGCTTTTTGCTGGCTTCCGCTGCCGTTACGGGTGGTGTTGCTTTTGGCGTTTGGGCCGTGCGCAACCCCCACGGTAACCCGCTTGCCGCGCAGGCCGAGGACGGGGAAGCCGTTTTCAATCCCTGGGTGACGGTCACCGCGCAGGGCATCACCCTGATCGCTCCGCACGCGGACAAGGGCCAGGGCGTGTTTTCGACACAAGCGGCTCTGATCGCCGAAGAAATGGATCTCGCCTGGGGCGATTTTGACGTGTCTTTTGGCATGCCTTCGCCGGCGTACTGGAACCGGGCGCTAGGCAGCGGCGCAGCGCCGTTCCTGAGCCGGGACCATGGCAGCTTGCCGACCTTGATGCGCGGTGTGATGACCGCAGCGTTCAAGATGCTGGGCGGGATGGGGACCGGCGGGTCTTCAAGTATGCCTGACAGCTTCATTAAGCTTCGTGCGGCGGGCGCGTCTGCGCGGGAGACGCTCAAGCGTGCGGCGGCCAAGGTGCACGGCGTCCGCGTTGCCGACTTGCGCACGGAAAACAGCCACGTGATCTTGCCCAGTGGGGATGCGATCCCCTACACCGCGCTGGCCGAAGCCGCGGCGGATTTGCCGCCAGTGGGCGAGGTGGCGCTGCGGGATCAGAGCGAATGGAAGCTGCTGGGGCACGACATGCTGCGTCTGGATATTCCCCCCAAATCGACCGGTACGCTGACCTATGGCATCGACGTATCCGTGCCGGGCATGAAGTACGCCGCCGTTCGCACCAACCCGCGCCAGTTCGGTGCGTTGCGCGGCTATGACGCCTCGCGCGCTGAGGCGATGCGCGGGGTTGATCGGGTGGTGGCGGTTACCGGCGGGGTCGCGGTGGTCGCGGACAACACCTGGCGCGCGTTCCAAGCGCTCGACGCCATCGACTTCGATTGGGGCCCGGCGTCCTATCCGGCTGAGCAGGCGGATCACTGGCGCGAAGTCGCTGCGTCTTTCACCGAGGAGCGCTTTGATCAGCAATACCTGGACCTGGGCGATGTCGACGCGGCAAGCATCGAGGGACCAACGGTCGATCTGGAATACCGCGCAGGTTATGTCGGCCACCAGCCGCTGGAACCGCTTAACGCGATTGTGGAAGTGACGGACACTGGCGCGACGGTCTGGGCCGGGCATCAGCTGCCGACGTTCCTGCTGCAACAGGTGGCCAACACCCTTGAGATGGAGCCGGATCAGGTCACGTTTTACAACCAGTTCATGGGTGGCAGTTTCGGGCACCGACTGGAATTTGGCTTTGTCAAACAAGCCGCTGAAATCGCCAATCAAATGAAAGGCGTGCCGGTCAAGTTGACGTACACGCGCGAAGAAGACTTCGCCCACGACTTCCCCCGGCAAATCACCATGGCGCGCGCACGCGGTGTGGTCAGTGATGGGCAGGTGAAAAGCCTGGATCTGTCGATTGCCAGCGTGTCTGCGGTCAGCTCGCAGGGTGCGCGCATTGGCTTTAGCATCCCCGGACCAGACTCAGAGATCGTTGCCGGCGCCTGGAGCCAGCCCTACGGCCTGGAGAACTTCCGGGTCCGCGCCTATCGCGTGCCGGAGCTGGCTCCGACCAGTTCTTGGCGCTCAGTAGGGGCTTCGTCGTCGGGGTTCTTCGCTGACTGTTCAATGGACGAACTGCTGATCCTTGCTGGGCAAGACCCGCTAGAAGGGCGGCTTGCGGCGATGAACTACCAGCCCTATCGCAGGGTGCTGGAACGCGTTGGCGAGATGAGCAATTGGGGCAGCAAGTTGGGGCCTGAGCAGGGGCGCGGTGTGTCCTTCGTCGAGAGCTTCGGCGTACCGGTCGCCATGGTCGTGGAAGTCAGCAACACCCCGGCAGGTATCCGCATCGATCGCGTATTTACTGCGCTGGACGTTGGGCCTGTGGTCGATCCAGTGAACTTCGAAAACCTGGTTCAGGGCGGGGTCGTCTGGGGACTAGGGCACGCCATGAACAGTGAAATTACCTATGCCGACGGCATGGCCGAGCAGAGCAATTTCAACCAGCACGAGGCCATGCGGCTCTATCAGTGTCCTGAAATCATGGTCAGCGCGGTTGATACCGGATCTTCCATTCGCGGCGTCGGCGAACCGCCGGTTCCCGCGGCGCCGCCTGCGCTGGGTAATGCGATTTTTGATGCGACCGGGATTCGCGTCCGGGAGCTTCCGATGAACAAGCACGTGGATTTCCTGTGAACCGGGCGGCGAAGGGAAGGCAAACGACCATG
>PAHJ01000086.1 GCA_002705565.1 Geminicoccus sp.
ATTCCTCAGTGACGTCCGTGTCACCACCTGTCAGCACCATTGCGACTTCACGCCCCACATGGACATCGTAGTCTGAGGCCATGCCCTTCATGTGGAAATCGTGCAGTGCCAGATCGACGGCAGCTCGGCCTGTGGCGCCGGGCAGGCGGAAGGTTTCTTCTTCCGGCGGCTCGTAGCCATCAAGCAGTCCCAGAGCGCGCTGCTTTGCGTCAAACAGCACACGTTCCTTGTTGAAGGTAATGGTGTCTTTTTCGTTGATAATGAGGAAGTCGCGCTGCGCCTCCATGGCCGATTTGGCGACCTGTGCGGTGCCAATCAGCTCAAAGGCTTTGACCAGCGCCGGCATTGGGCCGCGCGCAGACCGCTTGTTGCCAAGGTGGCGACGAACCATCTCCTTACAACCGCCCCAGCCAGGCATGACGCCCACGCCAACCTCGACCAGGCCAGTGTAGGTTTCCGCATGGGCCTGAACGGCGTCAGAGTGCATGAGGATCTCACAGCCCCCACCGACAGCGATTCCGGACGGTGCAGAGACCACCGGGAACTTGCCGAAGCGGAGTTTCATGTAGACGTCCTGCCCGCCCTTGATGCCCGCCTGCAGCTGCGGCCAGGCTGCGATATTCGCGCTGAACAGCATTACGCCGATGTTGGCCCCCACGGAGAAGTTCTTGCCTTCATTGTGGATGACCAGAGCCTTATACTCGTCGCCCTTTTCAATGGCCGAGATGGTCTTGTTGAGCATCACCATGATGCCCTCGTCCAACGAGTTTGCCATGCTGGTAAACTCAAAACACAGCACCCCGTCGCCCAGATCCCAGACGGACGCCGAGCTATTCTTCATCACCGGCTCAGTGCGCATTTTGATGTCGGACAGCAGCAGCACACCGTCAGGACGAACAACCTTCGCAAAAGAACCGTCTGCGAGCATGTAAGAGCGTTCGCCGTCCTCGACTTTGTAGAACGAACCCGCGCCGACCGCGTCGAGCAGCGCAGGCACCGCACGACCTTCCTCGCGCAGCTTGTCAGCGATCCATTGTGGCCCAACCTCGTCCATCAGTTCGAACGGACCCCATTTGAAGCCGTAACCGGTCTTCATGGCCTCATCGACGTCGAAGATCGAATTGGCGATATCAAGCGCGTGGTCGGCGGCGTAAACGAAGTACTTGGACATGTACTCCCACGCTGCTTGGGCCAGCGTGTCGCCCGCATCGAACACAGCGCGCGCGCCCTTCTTTGAAACGGCCAGGGCTGCGCCCTTGGCTTTCTGCACAGGGCGGTATTCGCCGGTTTTCAGGTCTTTGACTTCCTTGACCCGCTGACCGTCGATTTTTGTCATGCGGTACCAGCCGCCCTTGCCTTTGCGGCCCGTATAGCCCTCGGCAATCATCTCACCCAAAAGCTTGGATTCGCGGTATTCCTCGCGGAACATGTCGCCCTGGTTAACGTTGTCGTAGAGCGACTTGGAGACGTAGGGCCCCAGATCCAGACCGACTAGATCCATCAGTTTGAAGATACCCGTCGACGGAATGCCGAAGTGACGACCGGCCAACGCATCGGATTCCTCGATGGTCAAGCCATGGTCTTCGGCCGCGTTGGTCGCAACCTGAACCCACAGCGTGCCCAGACGGTTCCCGATGAAGCCCGGCGTGTCCTTGCAATCGATGACCTTCTTGCCCAGCGCCACATCACAAACCTGGCGCAGTGCCTCGCGCACGCCGGCGTCAGTCGCCTCGGTCGTCACCAGTTCCAACAGCGGCATGTAGCGCGGCGGGTTGAAGAAGTGTGTGATCGCAAACCGCTCCGCCCGCGCCTTGTCCATGCCATCGGTCAGGATCGACAGCGGAATTGTCGAGGTGTTCGACGTGATGATCGCCTCTGGCTTGGCTACGGCGGCGAGCTTGCGGTAGAGCTCCTGCTTGATATCCGCGCGTTCGATGATGACCTCGATGATCCAGTCGACGTCTGCGAGACGGTCCATGTGGTCTTCGAGGTTGCCCGGCGTGACGTATTTGGCGCGGGACTTGTGCATGAAGGGCGCGGGGTCGGTTTTCAGCGCTTTTTTGATCGCGTCCTTGGCGACAACATCGCGGTCTTTAGCACCATCCGGAACGATGTCGAGCAGATCGACTTTGAACCCGGCATTGGCGCACTGAGCCGCAATGCCCATGCCCATGACGCCCGACCCGATGACGGCGATTTTCTTGATTTCAGTCATGGTGTTTTCCTGTGCGTCCCGGCTTAAGCCGCTTCCATGATGGTGGTGATGCCCTGACCGCCGCCGATGCACTGCGTCGAAAGCGCGTACTTCTTGCCTTCGCGCTTGAGCAGAGACGCGGCCTTGCCCGTGATCCGTGCACCCGTCGCGCCCAGAGGATGGCCCAGCGCGATTGCGCCGCCGTCGAGGTTCACGCGGGACACGTCCATGCCGAGATCGTTGATGCAGGCCATGGACTGAGAGGCGAAGGCTTCATTAATCTCGATGATGTCGATGTCGCTGATCTCCAGCCCGGCGCGCTTAAGCGCCTTGCGGGTTGCGCCTATGGGGCCAAGACCCATGACATCCGGGTCGCAACCGTTGATCGCCATAGACTTGATCACCGCCAGCGGGGTCAGGTTGTGCTCTCGCGCGTACTCAGCCGAACACACCAGCGTAGCAGCCGCACCGTCAGTCAGGGGTGATGACGTGCCAGCCGTCACTGTGCCCGCGGCGGAGAAGGCTGGTTTCAATCCGGCCAGACCTTCGAGGTTGGTGTCCGGACGAATGCAGCCGTCGGTGTCTACACCATCAATGGCAACGATCTCGTCCTTGAAGTTCCCTGCTGCCATTGCTGCGGCAGCTCTCTTGTGCGACTCCACAGCAAAGACTTCCTGGCTCTCGCGGGTCATCTGATAGCGCTCAGCGACGTTTTCAGCTGTCTCGCCCATACCCATGTAGACCCCGTACACGTCCTGCATCAGTTGCGGGTTTGGCATCGGGTTAAAACCACCCATCGGCACACGCGTCATCGACTCAACACCAGCGGCGACAAAGGCATCACCGGCCCCCATGGCAATCTGACCTGCGGCATAGTGGATCGCAGACATGGAGGAACCACACCAACGGTTGATGGTCGCGCCGCCAACTTCCTTGGGCAGACCCGCGCGCAAAGCAACCAGACGTCCCATCAGCAGCCCCTGCTCGCCTTCGGGCGTCGCGTTGCCGAGGATCACGTCTTCAATGGTTGAGGGGTCCACGTCAGCGCGCTCAACAACGGCTTTGACCACAGCCGCAGCCATGTCGTCTGGGCGGGTCTTTGCCAGTGCGCCCTTGTGGGCAGGCTGAAAGGCAGAGCGCGAATATTGCGCAATTACAATCTGGGTCATTTCTGAGGTCCTTTGTCAGAAGCGGAGGTCTTTGAAGACGTGGGGCGAAGTGGGCGTTGAACGCGGCCCGGTGTGGGCCGCGTCATTGAAGAACAGGGCCTGTTGTGATCAGGTCGAGTAGATGTCGCGAATTTCCCGCTTGAGGATCTTGCCAACCTGACTCTTCGGCAGTTCATCCATGAATTCAATCCGATCAGGCATCATGTAATCAACAATCTTGCCGCGCAGAAAGGCCGATACGTCATCCGCGCTGGCAGAGCTGCCTTCGTGCAGCACAACCGCCGCGAGGATCACTTCGCCACGCTTGGTGTCCGGAACCCCGCAGATGGCACACTCAGCGATAGCTTCATGGCTGAACAGGACTTCTTCGATATCACGCGGGTACACGTTGAAGCCGTTGTTGGTGACGATCATGTCCTTCTTGCGGTCCACGATATAGGTGTAGCCGTCTTCATCCATCACACCGATGTCGCCGGTCAGGAAACGGCCGTTTTGCAGGCTTTCTGCGGTGGCCTCAGGGCGCGCCCAATAACCTTGCATTACCTGGGGGCCCGAAATGGCAATCTCGCCACGCTCACCCATAGGCATGAGCTGGGCGCTGTCGTTCTCATCGACGATTTCGATGACCGTATTGGGTACCGGCAGCCCGATTGAGTTGATTTTGTCATTGAGAAGTCGTGGCTCTTCGCCCACCGGGTTGGCGGTGGCGATGGGAGAGGTTTCGGACAGGCCGTAGCCTTCGGTTACCGAACACGGTGCGTATTTCTCGAAGTTGGTCTTGATCTCGTAAGGCATGGCGGCACCACCGGACACGCAGTATTTTAGCGCATCGAGCTTGATCTTGCCCGACTGAACGTCCGGGTGGTTGGCCAGTGCGTTGAACATGGCCGGAACGCCGGCAAAGATCGTTGCGCCCGAGCCAATGGCCTTGGCGGCATTGTCCTTATCAAAATTTGGCTGCATCACCATTTCGCCGCCGCGCATGGCCATGTAGTTCATGCAAATCGTCATCGCAAAGACATGGAACAGCGGCAGCACGGTCAGAATGCGCTCCTGTCCGTCCAGAATACCCGGAAACCAACGCCCGGCCTGCTGGCAGTTAATGTAGATGTTCTCGTGTGTCAGCGTGGCCGCCTTTGGCAAACCGGTGGTTCCTCCGGTGAACTGCAGAGCCGCGACGTCGGTCGGATCGAGATCAGGCAGCTTGTAGGCTGACCCGTGGCTCATGACCTCCTTGTAGGTGGTAATTCCCGGGCCGCTGATGCCCTTGACCATGTCCTTGCCGCGCAGCAGCGGGAACAGGATGGACTTGAGACCAGACAGGGATCCTGCAAACGGGCAGATGATCAGGTTCTGCAACGCGCCGCCGTTGGCCCGGGACTTCTCGAACACCGGGCCCACGTTAGGATAAACGGCCTTTAGATCTGTGGTGATAACCGTCTTGACGCCTGCCTGCTCCGTCAGTTTCTCGACCTGATCGGGCGGGTATGTCGGGTTGAAGTTCACCACGATGCCGCCGAGCTTGCAGATGGCATAGTAAAAGACGGGGAAGTAAATGCAGTTCGGCAGGAACAGGCCAACCCGGTCGCCTTTAACCACGCCCATCTGCTGCAAACCGGCCGCAGCCTTGTCAACCAGCGCGTCGGTTTGCGCGTAGGTTAAGCTGTTTCCCAGAAACTCCATAAACGGCCGATCACCAAAACGCGCAACAGCTTCATCCCACAACTCGGGTAGCGTGCCGGTTTCAATGACCATGTTCCAATCAAGGTAGCTCGGATATTTGCCCAGCCACGGATGCTGTACAGTTGCGTCAGCCATGGTTTCCCTCCCAGAAAACATCAGTCTCCATTCCTATGGTGAAACCTACGTTTTACCTAGGGGTTGGTCAAGGCTTCGCTATCAGACCTTCCGAGGGAGCGTGCTGGCATTGATGTTTGACAGGATGAACTGGAAAAACGATAGCACTGTTGGTTAGTTCCTCTTCTTCCAGCCCCTCGTGATGGAGCGCACCCATGTCCAAAAATCTGCCGAACAAACCCAAACGCCTGCGCGCGCATCTTGAGCAGCACCTTCACATTCTCGACACGCTGCCGTTTGCCATCCTTCAGGTGAACAAAAAATATAAGGTTGTGTGGGCCAATCTCGCAGCGAATGATTTGCTGCAGATGGACCCTTTCGGCCTGCGCGTCGAAGACATTTTCGGCAACGAAATTCTCTATGATGCCGTCGAAGCCAGCGACGAAGACAACGAAGAAGTCCGTTTCGAGTTCGAATGGGGTCAGCGCCCGACGCTCTCCATTCTCGCAACGGTTACACCGTTGCAGCAGACATCGTCGCAAGGCGGTCGCATGATCATGACCTTGCAGGATATGACCACTCAGCGGCAGACAGAATCCGTTCGAGCCGATTTCGTCGCCAACGTGAGCCACGAACTGCGCACACCGCTGTCGACTTTGGTCGGCTTCATCGAAACGCTGCAAGGCCCCGCCCGGGATGATCCCGAAGCCTCTGGGCGTTTTCTCGGGATCATGCGGGACCAGGCTGCCCGAATGTCTCGGCTGGTCGAAGACCTGCTGTCGCTTTCCAAGATTGAAATGAATGCAGCGGTGATCCCCAGCGGGGCACTGGACGTCTGCGACCTGCTAAACACCGTCATCGAATCGTTGTCTTTGCAGGCTGAAACAGCCAAGCAGCAGATTGTTATTTCAACGAACTGCGGCCAGCTGGTGCGTGGCGATGCTGATGAAATGACTCAGGTCTTCTGGAACTTGGTCGAGAACGCGCTGAAATACGGGCGTGAGAACGGCAAAGTTAGCGTGGCTGTAAAGTCGATTAATAACGGAACCGATGTGCGAATTGATGTCTCTGATAACGGCGAAGGGATAGAGGAAGAACACCTTAACCGTCTCACTGAGCGCTTCTATCGCGTCGATAAAGGGCGCAGTCGGGCTATGGGCGGAACTGGCTTAGGACTGGCGATTGTCAAGCACATCGTAGCGCGCCATCGCGGTCAATTGCTGGTCGCGTCAAAGGTCGGCGAAGGCTCCACTTTCAGTGTCATTCTGCCCGCTCATGAGGACCATTCCTCATCATCATGAGTTATGTCCGTCTTTTACCAGCGCCGTAACATAATCGTAACATTTACGTAACACAGCCTGTGGAACAGCATACTAGTGCTTTCAACGGTGCGCGGGCGGTCGGTTCGGAACCGGCAAGAAGTACGGTGAATCGCATATTGCAAGCCATCCGAGGGGCCACTTCTTACGACAACGCTCGCTCCCAAAAGAGCCAAGTCCACGAGAAGCGTCCGCCCGTAGGGCACGACAAACCGCTGAAGACGAGAGACGGACGATGGGAACTCAAAGTCAATGAACCGCACCACCAGCGTCTCGCTGCAAATTGCATTCTTCATCTTCATGATCATCGGTCTGTCCCTGTTCTTCGGGGCCTACGCTTTGATTGTTCCGGCGGTGCTTGGCTACATTTGGGCAGCCATTACTTTTGGACGCCAGCGGATCCGGCAAACACGTTTGTCCCTGGAACAGGCCCGGCGACAGGGCATGAACCGCTTTGGCCTACCCGATCTGCCGCGCTTTTACGGTTTCCTGACAGTGCTGTGGTGGATCCTCCCCCCTATCCTGTTGCTGATACTCTACCGAACAGTGGGCACGCCCATTCTGACCGGGATGATCGAACGCGAAGTTCTGGTCTTGATGGGAAAGAGCATTGATCCAAGCCAGCTGCACGCGTTCGCACAAAGCACGCTTGCGGGCCTGGGGATCCAGGGTCAGGGCAGCACAGCGGGCTTTTCGGAAGCTCAATTGGCCGCGCTTCCGGGTCTTGCTGAGTATTTCGCCCAGCAGCATGGGCTCCGTCGGCTGTTCTGGTTTGCCTTGCTCATGGCAGCGTTGGCGCTTTGGACCGTGGGTCCCCGGACCTACAACGGTAGCAGAGGCCGTACTCTGGTTTTTGCGCTGGCGTTAGTCAGCATTTTGGTTTCGATTCTTTCCGGCTATGGGGCGGCTTCAATCCTCGTCCTGGTGGTCCTCTCTCTGACGCTGTTTTCTGTTCAAATTAGCCACATGCTGGCGCGCATTCTGTTTTTGGTGACAGGTGTTGCCGTCCTGATCTTTTTGCGCGACCAGCTCGACTGGGGTCAGGGCGGTTATGTCGTCTCGCTGATTGTTATTGCGGTGTCGGTCTTTGCCCTGATCCGCAGCGGCATGCGCCTCCGCTTGGATGATCAGACTTTCCTGCTCGCATTTATCGGTTTCGTCATCCTGGCGGTACTCACGGCACTGACGTGGATCGGCGCCTATTCATGGCTCTTCGATTTTGGCTCGGTGGCCATCTCTGATGTCTCACCGGGCAATTTGGGGCTGCAGGTTCAGAAACTACTCAACGCAACTAACGCCCTGCGGGACGGCACCTTCAATTCGAACGCCGCCATCGCTGACGCCGCCGCCCGTATGAGGGGGGCTCAGGACGCTTACCGGCTGGGCTACCTTGCCGTGATCGCGCTCGGCATTATCATCGGCGTTCTGGGCTCCATCGCTTTTGTTCGCCCGCGCAACCGCGCCCAGGCACAGCATGAGCGCGCGGCGAATTTTGGGATGATGCTGGCTTCGGCCGCCGCGATCCTAGTGACCGTTGGCATCGTGCTGGCGCTGCTGTCCAACGCCGAGCTGTTTTTCAGCAAGTATCCGATTCAGGACTTTCTGTTCGGCTTGCACTGGTCCAAGGATGCGCCCATCCGGGATGATCAGGCCGGGGGCTTTAACCTTGGGGCTGTGCCGGTGTTTTACGGCACGCTGGTTGTGTCACTGGTGGCGGTGACGGTGGCTCTCCCCATCGGCCTGATGTCGGCGATTTATATGGCCGAGTATGCGAGCCCCCGCGTACGCGGAGTGTTCAAGCCCATTCTCGAAGTTTTGGCCGGCATCCCCACCATCGTTTACGGCGTTTTCGCGCTTCGATCGGGGATCCCCTTTGCCAAAGACTTTTTCGGTGGCATTGAATGGCTGCTGGAGTTGCGGTTTTTGCCGCCACCGATGCACCTGGAATACCTCGATCTTGCCATTGGCGCGAAGTCCGGTGTGGTGGCCGGGGCTGTGATGGGGATTATGCTCATCCCGTTTATCTCTTCCCTTTCAGACGACGCGCTCAAAGCAGTACCCCGTTCTTTGCGGGATGGTTCGCTCGCGCTGGGTGGACATAAGTTTGAGACCATCCTGAAAGTACTGATCCCCGCGGCCCTCCCCGGCATCATGGGCGGCTTCCTGCTCGCGACATCACGCGCCATTGGTGAAACAATGATCGTGGTCCTTGCCGCTGGCGGTCAGGCCAACCTGACGCTCAATGTCCTCGACCAGATGACCACCGTGACTGTGCAGATTACGGAGTTGCTCATCGGTGACGCTGAATTTGACCGCGCCAATACCCTTTCGGTCTTTGGCCTGGGGCTGGTGCTGTTTATCTCCACACTCCTGCTCAACCTCGCAGCGATCCAGATCGTGCGCCGATACCGCCAGAGGTACAGCTGATGACTGACCAATTGTCCCCGCATCTGAGCGCTAGTGCGGCCCGACGGCGGGCTTCACGTCGGCGCAACGAGCTGATCTTTCGTGGCCTCGGTCTGCTGGCACTGGGCCTTGCGGCGCTGTTCCTGTTCTCGCTGATGTATTCCGTGGTCAAAAAGTCCTACTACGGCTTTGTACAGTCTTTCATTCAGATCGACGTGTATCTAGACCCGGCGATCATAAAGCCCGAAGACCTGGCTCAATACCAAGCGTCAAAGGGCGTTCCACAGAACTTGTGGGCTGCAGACATTGAGCCCGACGCGAAAAAAGCCAAGCGCGCGCAGCGCTCTGTGCAGCGCGGCGGCAGCTACAAAAAAATGATTCAGACGATGCTGTCCGACGAGTTTGCGGAGCACTTCGAAGGCTATGAAACCGAGCGGGAGCGGGACAAGTCGGTGGCGCAGGTTGCCGAGATGATTAGCCTTGAAACCCAGTTTTCCATCCGGGACAATCTGGTCAGCGGCACCTTCAAACTAGGCGAGACTGTCTCCATTTGGGCGCTGGCCTCAGGCGATGCCGATGTTCTGTTTAAAGACATGAAACGGCGGACCCAGAAGAACGAGGACTCCGAAAACTGGATCCTGCTCAAACAATCTGTGGATGAACAGGGACTGTCTGTGCTGACCCAGTGGCGCGACAGTGGCCGCATTCGCATTCGCCCTTATCTGGGCGTGCCGGAACTCAAGCTGTTTGGACGGACACTGCTGGAACAACGGCCAGGTTTCTTCGCCTCCGCCTCTTCAACCTCGCCAGAGCGCGCCGGGATTGCCGCAGCGGCTCAGGGAACATTTCTGATGCTGTTGGTCGTTTTGGTGTTGGCGGTACCAGTGGGCGTGCTTGCAGCGGTCTATCTGGAAAAGTTCGCACCGCGGAACCAGTTCACCGACTTCATGGAAATCAACATCAACAACCTCGCTGCGGTGCCGTCGATCATCTTCGGTATTCTGGGCGCAGCGGTGATCATCCAGTGGCTGTTCCCCGGTTCCCGCGGGTTTCCTATCGTAGGCGGGACGGTGCTGGCTTTCATGACCCTACCCACGGTCATTATTGCGGCACGCGCTGCGATCGGGGCTGTACCGCCAAGCTATGAAGAAGCAGCATTAGGCATGGGCGCCTCTCACCAACAATCGGTGTTCCAGCACGTGCTGCCTGCTGCTCTGCCCGGTATCGCATCCGGGGTCATTATCGGGCTCGCGCAGGCCGCGGGGGAGACGGCGCCCCTGCTGATGGTCGGTATGAATGCGTTCATCAATGACGTTTGCGATGCCGGGGCGGCCTGCTTGATGTCCAAAGGCGTCGGCATGCCCTCACAGATTTACCAGTGGGCCGCAGACGATGATCCACTGTTTCAGAACAAAACCGCTGCGGGGATCGTTTGCCTGCTGACTCTGGTCATCGCCATGAACGGTCTGGCGACCTATATCCGCTCGCGCTTTGAGCGCGCAAACTAAGGAAGTACGCATGTCCGAAATTCGAATGCAGGCTGACGATGTTAATGTCTTCTACGGTGAAAACCACGCGCTCAAGGGCGTGTCGATGGAGGTCAAGAGCCGCCACGTTACCGCACTCATCGGTCCTTCAGGCTGCGGAAAATCGACCTTTTTGCGCTGTCTTAACCGGATGAACGACACCATCGAAATCGCACGGATCAAGGGCAAGATCCTGCTCGACGGCGAAAACATCAATGATTCTGCGCTGGACATTACTCTGCTGCGCCAACGCGTGGGGATGGTGTTCCAGAAGCCAAACCCCTTTCCCAAGTCGATCTATGACAACGTTGCCTATGGCCCGCGACTACACGGCATGGCCAAGAACCGGGAAGAGCTGGACGAGATTGTTGAACAGGCGCTCACCTCGGCGGGGCTTTGGGAAGAAGTCTACGACCGGCTGGAGGCTGAAGCACTGGGCCTTTCTGGCGGTCAACAGCAGCGCCTGTGTATCGCACGCACCGTTGCCGTTTCACCGGAGGTCATTCTGATGGACGAGCCATGCTCAGCACTCGATCCCATCGCAACAGGCACAGTCGAACGGCTGATCCTCGAACTCGCGAAGGATTATGCCATTGTGATTGTCACCCACAACATGCAGCAAGCGCAGCGCGTCGCAGGAACCACAGCCTTTTTCCATCTCGGTGACATGGTAGAAATGGCAGCCACCAAAGACATATTCGAAAATCCACAGGATCCCCGCACAAAGGACTATGTTGCGGGTGCCTTCGGGTAACAGGGACTTCGAGAAGACAATGATGCAGATATCCAGCCAAGATTTCCTTTTGCGAAACGATAAACTTCCAGAGCGCGCAAAGGACAGCAAACCACTCATCTTGATCGTTGAAGACGAGGAGGCCATTGTCACGCTTCTGGACTACAATCTGCGCAGCGCAGGTTACGATACCATTGTGGCGCGTGATGGCGAGGAAGCGGTCGATCTGGCGTTGACCATGGCACCCAATGCGATCCTTCTCGACTGGATGCTGCCCTTGCGGTCTGGTCTGGAAGTGTGTCGACATCTGCGGCGCTTCCCGGAAACCAACGACGTACCAATCATCATGCTGACCGCACGGAGCGAAGAACAGGATAAGCTCCGCGGGCTGGATATGGGCGCGGACGACTACCTGACCAAGCCTTTCAGTCCACAGGAACTGCTCGCCCGACTGCGCGCAGTACTGCGCCGGGCTCAACCTGCGCGCCTGAAGGAAATTCTGGTTTTTGCGGATATCCGAATGGACCAGGGCAGCCACAGGGTAACCCGTGGTGAGACACTGATCGAGCTGGCTCCCACCGAGTTTCGCCTTTTAAGACACTTTATGCAGTTCCCAGGACGGGTTTTCTCCAGAGAGCAATTACTGGACACGGTCTGGGGGCGAGAGAAGGAAGTTGAGCCCCGCACCGTAGACGTTCACATCCGTCGTCTGCGGAAAGCACTCAATGGAAAGGCGGATTCTGACGTGATTCGGACGGTTCGCGAAGTTGGATACTCGCTCGACCAGCCCTAATTGTCAGGACTGTGGCAAACTGCATTATCCGCCTACATTAGACCACAAAGCTAAGTGACTTCAAAACAACAGTTCTTCGCCTCACTCGCCTGCCCCGCGAATGTTACCGCCACGGAGATTGACTCTAAGGCGATCTGGCGGGTTTAACGGTTATGAGATTACGGAACCTGCGAGCCGAATCATTAACCCGTAAGTGAGTTCATCACTCTTAAGGGGTATGGTTTCGCGGAATCTTCGTAGGGATCATATAAATAAAAAGGTGCGGTGCTATGACCTCGTACTCCACGAACGTGCTGCTTGCTGGTGTGACTGCTTTGCTGCTTACGGGATGCACGGCCATCTCAACGGACGGCTCTGGGACGACACTTACAACGACAAGCTCCGGCTCAACGCTTGGCTCGTCCACGACAACAACAACGACAACAACGGGCTTTTCGTCGTCTTCCAGCGGCTTTGCCTCGGGTATGGTCCAGAACGCCTCAGTCCAGCAGGACTTCGGCGCGGCGACTTCGGGCATGCAGGGGTTCGACACGAGCGCGTTTCCTCCCAACCCACTACCCGGTGAATGTTATGCTCGCATTGCACTCTCTGCGGTTACCCAAACTGTCGAAGAGCAGATCATGGTCGAGCCTGCGCGTCAGGAAGTCCGGATCATCCCAGCCCAGTTTGGCGACGTGATGGAAGAAGTTGTGGTGCGCGAAGCGTCCACCGAACTTGTCACCGTCGCAGCGACCTACACAACGGTGCAGGAAGAAGTCGTCGTACGGCCCGCAGCTCGCCGCTTGATTCCGGTTGAACCGGTGTATGACACGATCATCGAAGAAATCGTAGTTGTGCCGGAGCGGACCGTGTGGAAGCCAGGCACCGGCCCGATCCAGAAGATCGATGCAGCAACGGGTGAAATCCTGTGTTTGGTCACTGAACCAGCGGTCACCAAGCAGGTTGAGCGCCGTGTTATGATCCAACCCGCTTCGACCCGTGAGGAAATCATCCCCGCGGTCACCGAAATTGTGGAACGCGAAGTGGTGAACACGCCTGCTCGCGTGGACGAGCGTTTGATCCCGGCCGAGACCCGGACGGTCACACGCCGCGTTGAAGTTGTCCCGGCCCGTGAGGAAATCATTGAAATCCCGCCCGTGTTCGACACCATCACTCGTGAAGTGGTTGTTGAACCGGCACGGACTGAGTGGCGGTCAATCCTCTGTGAAACCAACACAACGCCGGATATCATCCAGCGCATCCAGGTCGCTCTGCAGCAGCGAGGCTACTACAACGGCCCCGTCGACGGCATCTTCGGCCCCCTTTCGCAGCGGGCGATCGATGGCTTCCAGCGCGATAATGGTCAGATCGGTACGGGCGTGACGATGGACACGCTGGCACTTCTGGGCGTTTCTGCGTTCTAAAGCATCGCTTTCAGCGCCGTTCAATCGGTTCGTCTGGAGGCAAAAGCACACTAAATAAAAGGGGCAGTGACCGAGAAGGTCACTGCCCCTTTTGTGTTGATCGTCACCCGCTCGCCTTAGCTTTCAGCTGGCGATAGCGTAATCTCTACCCGACGGTTCTGGGCTTTGCCGTACTCGGTCGTGTTGGAAGCGATGGGGAAGCGCTCACCGAAGCCAATCGCAGTCATCCGGCTGAATTGCACGCCTTGCCCGGCCAGGAAACTCCGCACAGACCCGGCACGTTTGACGGAGAGATCCTGGTTGTAGCTGTCCGAACCGTCACTGTCCGTATGCCCGCCAATCAGTACGGCGGTCTCAGGGTAGTTGATCATGACATCAGCAACGTTGTTGAGGACCGCATAGAAGGACGGCTTGACCTCGAAACTGGCGACATCAAAGGTCACCTCTGAGGGCATGATCAAACGCAGATCATCGCCCTGGCGCTCGATACCCACGCCGGTCCCTTCAAGCGCTTGGCGTAGTTCCCGTTCCTGATAGTCCATATACGCACCGACACCGGCGCCCACGACTCCGCCAGCGAGCGCGCCGCGAAGGGCGCCGCGACCTCGATCGCCCTCTTCTGCCGTAACCGCGCCGACAAAACCACCCAGCGCCGCGCCAATGGCGGATCCTCCGCCGGTGTTGGTCAGGCTCGTTTCACCGCTGTAAGGGTCTGTGACCACGCAACCGCTCAAAACCAGGCAGGCCGCAGCAGCCGTGTTCAGCAAAATCTTTTTCATCTGTATACTCCAGCTTGTGAAGAGCAGTCCCAGTCCGCTGGCCGGTTCAGCAGCCCCCTGCAGCTTTGGGACTGCGGGAAATAAGTGCCTTTAAGATGGCCCAAAGGCGAGACTATGTCTTCAAGGCTTTAGAGACAAAACGTTAAAGCGCGTAAAGAGGCGTTTCATACTGTAACAAACCCGGCGATTTCGGCTAAGAGAGGGCAAGAATAAGTCACCCCGTTCCCCCTTCGGAGGCCCAACGCACTCAATGTCCACCCAAACGCCCCTAATTCGTCTGTCCGACCTTTTCTTGCGCCATTCTGACAAGGACTTGTTCAAGGGTGTAACCATGAGCATTTTTGCCAAGGACCGCATCTGTCTGGTGGGGCGCAACGGTACGGGGAAATCAACCTTGCTGAGCATCCTGGGCGGTGAAGCCGATTTTGACAAAGGCGAGCACTTTGTCCAACCCGGCACGCGTGTCGGTATTCTGCCACAGGAACCAGACTTGTCACCCTTTGCATCCGTGCTGGACTACACCACCAGCGGCGGGGCCGAACCTCACCGCGCGAAAATGTTCCTCGACAGCCTGAGCATGAACCCGGCGCAGGACACCAAGGGTCTGTCTGGTGGAGAGCAGCGGCGGGCGGCACTGTCTAAGGCGCTCGCCGAAGAACCAGACGTGCTGTTGCTGGATGAGCCGACCAACCACCTGGATGTCGATACGATCGAGTGGCTGGAAAGTGAAATTCGCCGCTATGACGGTGCCATTCTGACCATCAGCCACGATCGCCGCTTTCTGGAAACAGTAACCGAGCAGGTGGCATGGCTGGACCGAGGGCAGGTTTGGCACTTGAACAAGAACTATCGTAACTTTGACGCTTGGTCGGAAAAGCTGCTCGAAGAAGAAGCCCGCGATCTGGCCAAACTGAACAAACTTATTGCTGAAGAAACCCAATGGTCTCGCGAAGGCATTTCTGCAAGACGGACCCGAAACATGGGCCGGATGCGACGGCTGGAATCCTTGCGGCAGGACCGGCGCAATATGGTGACGCGTCCGGGACAAGTTCAGCTGGACAGCGCCAGCAGTGGCCAATCTGGACGACGGGTGATCGAAGCCACTGACATATCCAAGCGCTATGGCGAACGCACCATCATCGCGCCATTTTCGACCAAAATCATGCGGGGCGACCGCGTGGGAATCATCGGCCCGAACGGCACAGGAAAGTCCACGCTGATCAAGATGCTGCTCGGCACCGTCGAACCCGATAGCGGTAGTGTCTACCGCGGCACCAATCTGGACCCCCTTGTGCTGGACCAAATGCGAACAACGCTCAAGCCGGGAATCACCGTCTGGGACTACCTCGCCGACGTGGGCGGTGACCAGATCATGGTCCGGGGCCAACCACGGCACGTGGTGTCCTACATGCGTGACTTCCTGTTCAGCGAGCGCGCAGCGCGGGCGCCTGTTGAATCGTTGTCGGGCGGTGAGCGGAACCGGCTGACGCTGGCTAAAGGACTGGCAAACCCCAGCAATCTGCTGGTGCTGGACGAGCCAACCAACGACCTCGACCTGGAAACGCTGGATTTGTTGCAGGAGATCATCGCCGACTATGAAGGAACGGTTCTGCTGGTCAGCCACGACCGTGACTTCATCGACCGGCTGGTGACTTCAACGATCCTGCTGGATGGAAACGGCGGGATGTATGAATATCCCGGCGGCTACTCCGATGCCCGAAGACAGCACCAAACCCGCCTCAAAGAGCAGCACATGGTTGGTAAATCCAAGCAGGTGACGAAGAGGGAAGCGGAGCGAAAGAAAAGCACGGAGAGCAAGAGCAAGCTGACCTATGCGGAGAAAATCCGGCTCGACAAGCTTCCCGCCGAAATGGAAGCGCTGGAGGCCAACATCACCAAGGGCGAGAGCCTGCTCTCAGACCCTGACCTCTACGCCCGCGACCCGGACAAGTTCAACCGGATCACCACCAAGCTGGGTGAGTTGCGGCAGAAGCTGGAAGAGGCGGAAATGGAGTGGCTGGAATTGGAAGAAAAAGCCGAAGGCTGAGGCTAGACTGGTGGCGTTACCACAAAGACTCACGTGCCCGTTCAGGCCACGCGCGGTCATAGTCGTCCCCGCCAACTGCGCCGTCCGTCATATTGGCGAGGATCTGTCCGGCCGTGGGTAGGGATCGATCTGCTGCCACCCCATCCCACAGACCAGAGCGTATGAGTGCGCGGGAACACTGGAAATAGACGGTCTCGATCTTGACCACGATCACCGAACGGGGCGGTTTCCCAGCTTCGGCCAGGGTATCAAGAACGTTCGGTTCAGCGGTAATGTAGGCCTGACCATTCACTCGGATGATGGTGGATGAGCCCGGAATCATGAACATCAGCGAGACGCGAGGATCTCGCAGAATATTGCGCAGGCTGTCGATCCGGTTATTGCCGCGCCGGTCAGGGATCAGCAGCGTGGTAGGATCATGGATGTGTGCCACAGGCCCCTTATCCCCGCGCGGGCTGCAGTCCGTCCCCTCCGGCCCAACAGTGGTCAGAGCCATAAAGCGTGCCGTTCGGATAAAGGCGGCATAGTCATCGGTGAGGCGGCCAGTTTCCTTTTTCAGCGCAGCCGCGCTTGGTTCACCGTATAGCGCGGTCAGGGCTTCGATCGTCTCGATGGGCTTCATGCTAGAATGGGCCTCCTGCCCCCGCCTCGTTAGCTCTTGGGTTTCATGGCCATTCTGGCCTAAACACTGGAGCTTAACCATAGCAGCTAGAGCAGTAGACATGGCTTTGCTTCAAGACGAAGTCGCCAACCGGCGGACTTTTGCGATCATTTCGCACCCGGATGCGGGCAAAACAACGCTCACCGAAAAGCTGCTGCTGTTCGGCGGTGCGATCCAGCTTGCCGGTGCGGTCAAGGCAAAGGGGGATGCTCGGCGTGGGGCGACGTCTGACTGGATGAAGGTCGAACGCGAGCGCGGGATCTCGGTTACCTCCTCGGTCATGACTTACGGCTACAAGAACTGCATCTTCAACCTGCTCGACACTCCCGGCCACGGCGACTTCTCAGAAGACACCTACCGCACACTCACCGCCGTTGATTCTGCCGTCATGGTGATCGATGCCGCCAAGGGTATTGAGGCGCAGACGCTCAAGCTGTTCGAAGTGTGCCGCCTGCGCGATGTGCCGATCATGACCTTTGTGAACAAGCTCGACCGTGAAGCACGGGAGACCTTTGAAATCCTCGATGAGATTGAACAGACGCTCGCGCTCGACGTGTCGCCAGCGTCGTGGCCGATTGGCATGGGGCGGCAGTTCAAGGGCTGCTACGATCTACTCAACGACCAATTCATCCCCGTACACAATGACGCCAAAGGAGAGATGCCGCGCGATGGGCTGAAGGTTTCTGGCGTGGACGATCCGGCGCTGGCCGACGTACTCGACACAAGTGAAATCAACGCGCTGCAAGAAGGTGCCGACATGGCCAAGGAGCTGTGCCCCCCCTTTGATCTCGAAGCCTACCGGCAGGGCACGTTGACGCCGGTCTATTTCGGCTCTGCCCTGAACAACTTCGGCGTTCGGGAGCTGCTGAATGGACTCGCCAAATCAGCCCCGTCGCCGCGCCCGCAGGCCGCTGTCATCAAGAACGAACGCTCCGAAATCGACCCAACGGCGAAAAAAGTCAGCGGCTTTGTCTTCAAGATTCAGGCGAATATGGACCCCAAGCACCGCGACCGTATCGCCTTCATGCGACTGGCCAGCGGGCACTTCAAAAAGGGAATGAAGCTGAGTCACCTGCGCTCTGGCAAGCAACTCACCATGCACAATCCGCAACTGTTTCTGGCGCAGGACCGTGCGACGGCGGAGGAGGCCTTTGCCGGCGATATCATCGGTATTCCGAACCACGGCAACCTGCGCATCGGTGACGCCCTGACTGAGGGCCAGGATCTGGCCTTCACCGGCATCCCATCCTTTGCACCTGAACTGCTTCAGTCCGTTCGACCGGTTGATCCGATGAAGGCGAAGCATCTGGGCAAAGCGCTGTTCCAGCTGGCTGAAGAAGGCGCAGCACGGGTGTTCAAGCGAGTGATCGGTTCAGACTGGATCGTCGGGGTCGTCGGTCCCCTGCAATTTGACGTACTAGCCGATCGCATTCGCACGGAATACGAAATCCCTGTGATCTTCGAGCAGGTCAACCTGATGACCGCCCGCTGGCTGCGCGCCGAAGACCCCGTCACGCTGAAGAAGATCGTGGAGGAAAACCGCGGTGATATGGCAGAGGACCACAACGAAATCCCGGTCTTCCTTGCCCGTAACGCCTGGCATCTGGACCGCGCACAAGACGATTACAAGGACGTCAACTTCCTGAAAACCATCGAACAGGACACCTGATGAGCCGAAGCGCCGATTTTGGAGACTTGCCCATCGGAATGGCCGTCAGCGCGGCCCAGCGCCTGCACACTGCAGAGGGTCTGGGCTTCTACGTTCGGCAAAAGGGTGATCCTGAACGGGGATTGGTTGTGCTGTATTTCGAGGACTCAGAGACCCTGCTGACTCAGGAGCGGGACTTTGAAACCGACCGGCTGGTCTGGCGTCACACAAATGTGCACAAGTCCGCAGCAGGTGACCAGCTTTCGCGCATTGAGACGCGGGATCCAGACGCTTGGATCATCGAAATCGACGGACGTGTTGAAAAAAATCCTTTTGAACGCTTGGGTTAAGAGCCACAGAGCGCTAAACCTGAGACATGCGTCGCTTTCACTGCCAAGGAACAACCTGCCCATGAGTCGTCCCATCCTCGCCTTGCTCGCCCTGTTGGTATTGTGTGTCGGAGGGATCATTGGTTGGGTCACCCGAGGCAGCGATTTTGGTGCGAATATCGCGTCTGGCGGTCAGGGGCAGACCAACGGTTTTGTCCAGGTCTCAGCCCCGGAACAGGCACAGCTGGTCAGCGTTATGTCTGCGCTAGACGTACCATCGACACCCCAGTCTGGCCTTTCTGGCGACACTCTGGTCAACATCAGCGCCGCGCTATCCGCTTTGCAGGAACGCTCCAGCGAAGTTGCGAACTCATTTGCCGAACGAGACCGGGCAATCGAAGCGGCGCGCGTGGAAGCACAGGCTGCATTCGAAGCCAAAGAAGCCGATTTAACAGCCCTTTTGGCCGTTGAGCGGAAAGACCTTTTGGCCCTTGTCAGTGATCTTGAGGGCGACGTTGCCGCGCGCGAAGCCGAAATCGCGGCAGGACAGCAAGCGTCCGCTGAGGTTCAGCAAAAATACGACGAAACACTGGGTGAAGTGACCGCCCTTCAACTCGAACGCGACGCGCTGGCTGCAGAAAAATCGCGGCTATCCGATCTGGTTTCGGTGGCCGAGGAGCGGCTTGCAACGATCGGCGACTCAGACAGCATCTCATTGATCATCGACCGTCGCGAGTTGGAGAAAGAGATCGAATCCGCCGTTGTTGAACGGGGCGCCTTGCAGCAGACCCTTTCTGATCTGATTGCCCAAATTGACGCTGCGCGGGTTGAACTTGACGACTTGTCTGTCGAGCAGCAAAGCGGTCAGCGTCTGCTGGAAGCCGTCCGGATGGAAGGCCAGCGGTTGCTGCTGCGCCAAGAAGAAGCGACCGCCGCACTAGAGCCGGCAGAAAATGCCGTGTTCGAAGCACAAACACAGGCTGAGACGCTGCGCATTGAAGCGTCCGCCCTGCGCTCTGAAATCGCGGCTAAGGTCGAAGAACGGGAAATCATCATCAAGGCCATCGGCACGTTCGGCGCCACCGTCGCCGAAAGCGGTCAAGTTCTGATCAATGGTGAACCCATCACGCCAGAGGTCGCCGTAGTCACGCTGCAACGCACTTTGGTCCGCGAACAGGAAGCCATTGAGAAACTGGCCGAAACCCAGACGCGGCTCGAAGACATCGCCCAAGAACGTGTGGGTCTTGATGAAACCATCCAGGCCCAGGCGGAGCAACGGGCGGCGGTTCTCGCAGCCGAAGCCAAAGCGCGCGTTGCAGAGGCGGAAGCAGACGTTGCAGCCATGCAGGCGAAACTGCTGACCGAGGCCTCGGACCGCGAGCGCCTGCTCGAACAGCAATTGGCACAGCTTGAAGCTGACACCAACGCGCAGATTGCTTCCGAAGTGGCCCAGCGTGTCAGCGAAGCGCTGGCCGCATCCATCAACTCGACCGAGACCGCACTGAGCACACAAGCTGAGGCTCGCGCGCAGGCCCGGGTTGAAGCGGAAAAAGCACGCCTGATCACCGAGATTCAAGACGAGGCCAACACGCGGCTTGAACAGCAGCGCGTCTTGCTGGTTGAGCGCTTTAACGCACAAGTCGAATCCCGTGCTGCAGAGCTTGCGAACGAACTGGCAGAGCGCCTCGTCGCGGACGGGAAGATCAATGGCACGATCGGGAACACCACCGCTGCTCAACCCACGCCACAGACCGCCGCAAGCGCCAGCAGCACCGAAGCACCAAGCAGTAACGCCGCTAGCGATGCCAATGAATTTATCGACCAGAGCGCTGCCATGGCAGAAATACGCGAGCGGCTCTACGCCCGCTTAGTGACAGCGACTTCAGCCGAATTTGGCTACGTTCCGCGCGTGGTTGGCGAGCGCTTGTTGCTGGCTTCAAATGGCTTGTTCCCCGTGGGGTCGCCCAACCTGTCGCGCGAAGGTCAAGAAGAACTGCAGATCTTTGGTCTTCAACTCGAGCGTATTCTCAGTGACATGGATAGCGACGAGTTCATGATCCGCGTCGACGGGCACGCCGACATCAAGCCTTACCTGTTCTCGCCCTATGGCAACTGGGAACTATCCTCCGAGCGAGCCGTCAGCGTGGTCGAATACCTGATCGAGAATACGGCAATACCGGCGAACCGCCTGATGGTCGCAGCCTTTGGCGAGCACCAACCGCTGGTTGAGGGTGAGAATGAAGCCGCTCAGCTGCAAAACCGCCGGATCGAGTTCAAGCTGGTGCGCCGCTAAGGGGACCGGGCAGATTAGCCGGATTGGGCGGATTGCAGCGCAAGGGATCCGTCATCGGCGGATATAGGTGAAAAGCCGTAGGCCTGGGCCATAGTCTCAGTCTGGGCGAGTTTAGCCTCGAACTGTGACCAATCATCCCGCTCGGCAATGGGCTCCCACAGGGCCTCAATCTCGTCATACGCCAGCGTGGTGGCATGACTGGACTGGAAATAGGGTTGATCCAGCTGGCGCCTATCGACGGGCTGAAAGTCGCCCGCGCGCGCACGCACGTCGGCCCACGCATCGCCCTGAGGCCACTCTCGCCCGCCGAACGCCCGATGCAAGGTGTCGTCCAGCGGCGCGCGACTGGAGCGAAGGGTTGCCAAAAGGTTTTGCAGGAAGGGCTGATCGGTCTCCGGCCGTCCCGAAGACGCCAAACCCAGGCGCTGAAACAACCGGCTTTCCACCGCCTGGGACAGCGTGTCATTGTAGCTCCGCAAAGCCTCGATGATGGCGTCCTGATCCGACAAAGTCACCAGCGCTCCCGCAAGTTGCTGGAGGTTCCAGAAAACCGCCTCCGGCTGCCGACCAAAGGCGTAAAGGCCACTATGGTCGAAATAGGCTGCGACTTTGTTCGGATCCATCTGCTCCAAGAACCGATAGGGCCCGTAGTCAAAGCTTTCGCCCGTTATGTTGATGTTGTCCGTATTCAGGACCCCGTGCACGAACCCGGCCGCGAACCAGTCTGCGACCGTATTGGCGCAGTTTTGACCCACCCACCGAAGAAACAACGGCGCTGCCATCACAGCACCAGCGCCGCCTTCATCCACATAAGCCGCTTGATAGATGGCCGGCGCATAGGTCCGGCAGGCGTAGGCGATCAGTGCTTGGAGGTTGTCCTGCTCTTGCAAGAAATACGGACGCTGAAACGAGCCAATGCGGATGTGACCGTGCGACAGCCGGGTCATGACCGAGCTGCGCGTAGGTGAGGGTTCATCCCCACGGTACAGCGCCTCGCCCGTTTCAATCAGCGCGAAGGTCTTGGAGGTGTTCACACCAAGCGCTTCAAGCCGGGTCGTCGCCAGCACCTCCCGGACACCGCCCTTGAGCGTCAACCGCCCGTCACCTGCCCTGCTGAATGGCGTCTGGCCAGACCCCTTTGTGCCCATATCCATCAAACGCCCTGATCCCGGCTCCCGCAATTGAGCAAACAGGAACCCGCGGCCATCTCCCAGGTCCGGGTTATAGTGTTGGAACTGGTGGCCATGATACTTGAGCGCCAGGGGGTTGGGCAGTGAACCCGGAAGAGGTTGAAACCGGCCAAAGTGGCTGACCCAATCTGCTTCGCTCAAACCTTCCAATCCGACCCGATCCGCCCAGGCGTAGTTGGCATAGCGCAGGACAGTTTGGGGGAAGTCGGCAGGTTGGACCGGGGTAAAGAATGCCTCTCCCAAATCCAGATGATCAGTCGCCGGTTGAAACGATTTTAGCGGGCTCACAGCGTTTCCGTTGTCTTAGGTCTACAGGAAGGAGCGGCTCCGCGCAGAGGGGTGAAGGGTTCGCCCACCTAATTCAAAGTCGCCGTGGCAATGACGATATCATAGTCCGCATTCCAGATGACCAATGAACCATAGCGGGTCGGACGATCTTCAGCGCGCAACAAAGATTCCGGGTGCAGCATGATGTTTCGATTCCCCTGAAAATCGTTCATCCTGGATAGAAAGCGGTATTCCGCCAACCGGACATCCTTCCCGGATCGGGGCGCGCGCGCCTTTGACAAACCAATCTGATAGCCGGGGCCGACAGGAACATCAAAGTCCTCCAGCCGCAGGAAAAACAACTCTCGACCCGGTATGAAATAGAGCTTCACCGAACCAGCAACGTCATTGGGGACGGTCGGAGCAACCAGCACGCCTTCCCGCAGCTTGAAGAATTCACGCGGTTGGATACCGTCATAGGCCGCAAGCTGTTGCTGGATTGGCTCATAATTGTGGCTGGACAAATAGCCGGCTATGGCTTCGTCCCAAGATATCGAAGGCAAGACCTGCGTCGGGACAGTCGGCAGCAGCTGAGCATCATCGGCCAACAGGTCAGCCTGCATCTGCGCGCTGGTAGACCATACCGGTTTAACCGCAAACAGAAAGCCCAAGACCGCGGCGATCAGCGCCATACAGGCAGCAACAGTCAGCGATATGAGTGTTCGTTTCAGTTGGAGCCGGTTGGTCTTTGCGTCCATGTCCGAATGCAAGCTCAGTCCGTGATTGAAAAAGGATAGGTCTGCGAGGTGGTTGAATTATGGCAAGGCCACCCTGAAGCACTATACCTCGATATCACTCATTGACACCCCAAGCGTCCGGAAACTTCATTTTTGACATGAGGCGGGCATCATGTCCGTAAACGTCATCTTCCCAATGAAGTGCATTTCGACCATCCACCCAGACCGTCAGATAGGCCAGGGAAACAGCGACATCCTGGTCCAGTCTCACCGTCTTTGGTCGGCCCAGATCCATGTTTTTGCGGATCTCTTCCATGGTCATGGAGGGTTGCTCGGCGCCCATGATCCAATGAGCCAGCCATTCCGCATCTTCCACGCGCACACACCCTGACGAGAAGAGCCGGGTTGCTCTTTTGAACAAGCTGCGCGCATTCGTGTCGTGCAGGTAAATGGCCTGGTTGTTCGTCAGTGAGAAACGCACGCCACCCAAGGCGTTGGTCGCGCCCGAGGGCTGGCGAACGGTGATGGAGTCCAGATCCACGGTCGTCCAGTCCAGGGATGCTGATTTTGTTTTCTCACCATCGAGGTAAACCTGCCAGCCTTTCTGATCGAAATAGGCGGGGTCTGCCTGGGCTTGGTCGAGGTAGTCCTCCTCGACGATGGAACGCGGCGCGGTCCAGTCGGGGCTGAATTTCAGGGATACGATCCGGTCCTGCATCACTGGCGTTTTTCGGCTTTTCCGGCCAACCACGACCGTCATATCGTGCACCAGACGACCGCGCTCAAAAACCTCCATCGACTGGCTGGCAATATTCACGCGGATATCACGTAAAGCGCCTGCAGCCTCATGATCCCAGCGCAAGCGCTCCATATTCACGGCGATCTTGCGCCGTTGGGTGTTCGTAAGGTTGCCTTTACGGCCATTCAGCACGCTCTTAAGTGCACCGTATGAACGGCCCTTTGGCGCGATGCCGGCCAAAAAGACATTATAGTCCCTGCGCTCCACACCTTCGCGCAGCAAACCCGGGCCAATATTCTTTTTCGCGGGGTTGAAAGCACCTTGGTGAAGGTCTGCCATGTAGGCCATCAAGCCAGCTGTCAGCAAAACGTCAGCTGTCCGTGGATCAATCATGTCCAGCGATCGGCTTTGCAACATGCTAACAGGCAGATAGTCCTCGGGCCGCAGGCCTTCGCTGGCCGCATTTCTGATCGCCGTGAAAGATTGTGCGCCGGCCCAACTCCATCGGCCATTGCGGAAGAAAGTCGTGAAGTAATCCTGATCCTTGTAGAAGGCTCGCAGATCCTTGGCGCGGGTTTTTGCAGGCGAGTCGACTTCGGCGATAAAAGATGAATCCAGCTTTATGCCGGTTGTCATGAAATCTGCGCCAGTTTGCACGTTCTGGCCACTTGGCCCGCCATAATAGACACTCGGGGCAGGCTCACAGGCCATAAGGGCTAAACTCACCCCCGCAGCCAAGGCAACCGAGACCACACGTTTATTAAGAGAAAAACGGTGGGTGAAAAAGGTTCCCAAAATGTATACCCCACGCCGATTACTTATGTTGTCGCTTCAAAGACAAACGTCTTAGCTGAGCGTTCTGTGACACGTCATCAGTCGGTAAGCCGACCACCTGGTTTTTGCTAACTTATGCGTCATTTTAGCGACCATGGAAGAGGTCTGGAGTCAGTTCAAGGTCGGGAACAGCCCAGTGAATGGTGCATCGGCTTTCGTAGAGTTCCGAACCACCAATCTCAATCTGCCCCCCTGATCCTGTTTTCTTGTAGGTTTTGGTCGAAGGTCGGCCACAAACCGTGCACACACCGCGTAGCTTGTGCACTTCGTCCGCCTTAGCAGCCATGTGGGCGATGATTGGAAAGGGCTTGCCCTGCCAGTCCATATCCAGCCCCGAGCACACCACGTCCACCCCAGCCGACAGCAGATCTTCGATAATCAGCAGGATGTCCCCATTGAAGTTTGGCGTTTCGAAGAACTGGACCTCATCGAAAAACACCACGGCAACCCCAGCTTCGATGATAGCAACGGTTCGGTCATCCCAATCGTGGACAGCCTCGGCGTCTGCAGCGAGACCTTCGTGACTGACAATCTGCAACCGGGCATAGCGCTGATCAAAAGCGGGCTTGTACACACGGATTTCCTGCCCTCGGCCATTCTTAGCCCATAGGATTCGCTTGAGAGTCTCCGTTGTCTTGCCGGCAAACATCGGACCGCAGACAACCGACAAGTGACCGTAAGGCGGCTTTGGCTGCTGCCTTGCCGCCTCTGAGGTCGATACGGTTTCTCGGGCTTCAGCCATGGGTTTCTGCTCTCGTATTTTTGTCGACATCATTCGTCTATGTTCGTCCGTTGCGAAGCCGTGTCAGTGCGTCGTTGTGCAGGTCCCGGGTCGCGGCCGCTAGGACGGTGCCGTCACTCTGTAAGGTGAGTGACGCGCCGGACCAATCAGTGATCACACCGCCCGCACCCTCTACCACCGGGATCAACGCCATGTAGTCCCACGGCTTCATCGACGCTTCGGCAACCACCCCGACGCTACCCAGCGCGACCAGACCATAGGCATAGGCATCCGCGCCATAACGCAGGTCCATGCAACCATCCTTGAGCCGACGAAACTGCTCGAACTGCTCAGGTGAAAACATATCCGGTGCCGTTGCCGCCAAGACGCTTTGATCCAACGTTCGCTGTGGTCGAGGCCCAAGCGGCGCACCATTGAAAGTCGCCATACCGCCTTCAGCCACGGAACCCATCCAACACTCCCGCGTCGCTGGTACATTAATCCCGGAGAACACTGGGCGTCCCTGATAAAGCAGCGCGAACAGGTTTGTGAACATCGGGAAACCACCAACAAAGGCACGGGTGCCGTCGATGGGGTCGAGCACCCAGACAA
>PAHJ01000087.1 GCA_002705565.1 Geminicoccus sp.
AACTGTCCCTTCAGTGTTGCTTTCCGGGAACCACGAGGCTATTGCCCGTTGGCGCGCTGAAAAAGCGATAGAAATAACCGCGGCGCGGCGACCTGATCTTTTGGATCAGAATAAAGCCGCTGCTGATGAACCAGTTTCAAACGAAAGGAAGAGGCCATGAACCTCATCCAGACCCTGGAAGCCGAACAGATTGCCAAGCTCTCTGACGGTAAGTCCATCCCTGATTTCGCCGCTGGCGACACCGTCCGCGTCAACGTACGCGTTGTGGAAGGTTCGCGCGAGCGGCTGCAGGCCTATGAAGGCGTCTGCATCTCCCGCAAGAACCGCGGCCTGAACTCCTCTTTCACCGTTCGGAAGATTTCCAACGGCGAAGGCGTTGAGCGTGTGTTCCCGCTGTACTCCCCGCGTCTGGACGAGATCGCTGTCGTTCGCCGTGGCCGCGTCCGTCGCGCTAAGCTTTACTACCTGCGCGGTCGCACGGGTAAATCGGCACGTATTGCCGAGAAGACCACGGGTTGGTCAGCGAAGCTGAACCAGGCTGCCCGTGAGCGGCGTGCCGCCGAGAAGAAGAAGTAGTCTCTTCTCCGGGCCCAGCCCAGAGAAGGCTGACGGCGCCCTACGGCCCGCACCCGATGCAGGGAGGCGGGCCTTTGCCGTTTGTGGTTTTCAGCGATCAAATTATAGCGTACTCTAGATCATGTAGGGTTTAACGCTTTACGAGGAGCATCTGTCCTGAACGCTCAGGCTATTGAGGCGGCACCAGACGTGCAGCCGGTGGCGCTCTCCCAATCCGGAGGGACCGCGAATGAAATCGATCCGGCTTTAGTGCTGGAGACTGTGCAGTCCGTACTCGACGACAACAAAGCCGAGGACGTAACAACCTTCGATTTGCGCGAACGATCTTCTGTTTCCGATCACATGGTAGTTTGCTCAGGCCGCTCGACCACGCATGTCAGCGCGCTTGCAGAATACTTGCGTCAGGATCTGAAGAAGGTCGGGGCTGACATCGTTTCGATCACGGGAACGGGTCAAGGAGACTGGATTTGTGTGGACGCCAATGCGGTCGTCATCCACATTTTTCGCCCGGAAGTCCGTGCTTACTACCAGCTGGAAAAGATGTGGGATCCAAAGTTCGACACAAAACCCAGCGAGCCGACCGAAGCCAGCGTAGCCTAAGAACAGGCTATTATGGCAGTTAAGGTCCATGCCATCGGCCGCCTCAAACGCGGGCCGGAGACAGAGCTTGTTGAACGCTACACCAAGCGGCTCAAGCGTCTGAAGACCACCATCAGAGAACTCCCCGAAGGCGCCTCAAAGGAACAGGAAGGCGACGCGCTGCTCGCGTCCCTGCCGCCACAGGCCTTCATTCTGGCGCTGGATGAGCGCGGCGAGGATATGGCCAGCGTGCCCTTTGCCCGCCTGCTGGGCGATCAGCTCGACCAGGGGCGGGAGCTGGCTTTTGTGATCGGCGGGGCGGACGGTTTGTCAGACGCGGTCCGGAAGCGCGCGAACATTCTGCTGCGATTTGGAAGCATGACATGGCCGCATCAGATCGTCCGGGGTCTGCTGTTTGAGCAGATTTACCGCGCAGAAACGATTCTTCTCGGACACCCCTATCATCGCGTATAGAGTCGGATAATCTTGTATTTCACTGGTTTTAGCTGAGGACCCTCCATGCCGCGAACACCTGTTGGTCTCATCATTCTGGACGGCTGGGGTCTTCGTGACAGTGAGGCTTTTAATGCGCCGACTTTGGCCCGAACACCGAACTTTGATGCCATGATGGCGCGCTTTGCCACTGCGGAACTCGCGGCCAGTGGCGCTGATGTCGGTTTGCCGGATGGACAGATCGGTAACTCAGAAGTGGGGCATTTGAACATCGGAGCCGGACGGCGGGTCATGCAGACACTGCCGCGCATGACCGCTGCCTTTGACTCAGGCGAAGCCGCGAGCAACCCGGCCATCGTCCGCTTTATCAACGAAGCCAAGCAGGGCAGCGGCCGGGTGCATCTCCTGGGGCTGCTCTCGCCGGGCGGCGTGCATGCGCATCAGGACCATCTTGGTCACCTCGCCCGCATTCTAAGCCAGGGCGGCCTCGACGTTCTGGTACACGCTTTCACTGATGGCCGCGACGTGCCACCAACGACCGCTCCAAACGACCTCAGAGCCTTTCAAGCTGCCTTCCCGGATGTCCGCATAGCCAGCCTGCAAGGACGCTACTGGGCTATGGACCGCGACCAACGCTGGGATCGCACGGAGAAGGCCTATCAGGCCATGCGAAACGGGCGCGGAGCGACAACGAGCACAAATTTGGTCGCAACCCTGTCGCAGGCACACGCGGGGGGAACGACGGACGAGTTTCTCGAACCCGTCATTACGCCAGATTTCGTCACCATGCAGGACGGCGACGCGCTTGCGTGCTTCAACTTTCGTTCTGACCGGGTTCGGCAGATCCTGAATGCGCTGCTCGGGCCGGGTTTTGACGGTTTCGGCGTCAGCGACCGCCCCGCCTTCTCCAGCGCGTTGGCCATGACGCCTTATTCTGACACCCTCGCTGAACACATGCACGTCGCCTTCGTACCCGAAGCGCTACCGGATACGCTGGGGCAAGTTCTAGCGGCGGCGGGCCTGCGGCAGACGCGGCTAGCGGAAACCGAGAAGTACCCGCACGTTACGTTTTTCTTCAACGGCGGGGTCGAAACGCCGAATGAGGGCGAAACCCGAATCATGGTCCCCAGCCCCAAAGTCGCGACTTATGATCTGCAACCGGAAATGTCGGCCCCAGAGGTTGGGGATCGGCTGGTCGAGACCATCAATGATCCCGACAATGCCGTGTTCATCTGCAACTTCGCCAATCCTGATATGGTTGGCCATACCGGCGATCTGGATGCTGCGATCAAAGCCTGCGAAGCCGTCGATGAGCAGCTGGGACGGGCAATCGAAGCTGTGCTTGGCCGAGGTGGCCAGATGCTGGTGACAGCCGACCACGGTAACTGCGAGACCATGTGGGATGATGCCACCGCCGGCCCGCACACCGCCCACACCACCAATCGCGTCCCGCTCGCCCTTGTGGGTGTCGAGGCGGGGTCTGCCAGCTTGCGCGATGGTCGCTTGGGCGATCTGGCGCCGACCCTGCTCAAACTGCTGAACGTGGATAAGCCAGCGGCCATGACGGGTGAATCGCTGATCTGATGCGGGCGTGGTTGATCCTTGCAAGCAGCCTGGCACTGCTGGCCCTACCGCTCGCAGGCGGGAGTGAAGAAACCGATGAGCAGCGCGCGCGAGCCCTACTCGGGCTGACCACCCAGCTCAAAGATGCACAGATGATGGAAGCGCAGCTCAACGCGCAAACGACATCGTTGCAGGCGTTCCGAGCTCATGGGCTTGCGTTGGCGAGTAAGCTCAGCCAGCAAAAAGCCACCTCAAAAACTACGGGCCTGAGCGCCACGGATCTGCAGGCACAGGCACTGGGGCGGTACATCGCACTCGATCTCAGCCTCAGTCTGGACGCGGCGATGCAACAGCTCGAACCCTTGGACGCGGTGCGGGTGCGGGTGCGCTCGCTCAATGATGCGGTTGAAACCCTGCGCTCTGCTCTGATGATGGAAGGCCTGTCATCGGACGCTGATGCAGCCATAACCGCCAGCCGCCGGCCAAACCCGTCTGCGGGCCCCACGCTGCCTGAAGGGGTCTACCGCCAGCCACAGAGCGATTTCCGCGCATTCCCGCCGCTGGAACAAGCACTGGACCAGAAACCCCTGGTGCTGCCGCTCAAACAATACGAGGTGCTGCGTGCCTTTGGCGTGGAAGACCCTAAGGATCCCGCCGGCGTATTCCTCAAGGGCATCCTGCTGACCGCCCCTGCCAACGCAACGGTTTTTGCTCCCTTTGATGGAAAAATCGTTTACGCAACCCCCTATCGCTCCTTCGGTAACCTTGTCGTGATTGAACATGAGGGCGAGGGCGCTACGTTAGTGTCGGGTCTCCATAGTTTCGCCATTTCAGTTGGCGACTGGGTAAGGCAAGGTGCGCCGCTGGGGCTTATGGCTCCAAGCACGGGCGGCAGCAACAGCACAACACAGGCCAACCGCCTGTATTTTGAATTCAGGATCGATCAGCAGCTGGTTGATCCTCTGGCTTTGGTAGGATCGATAACCAATGAATAAGTTGTTCCGTCGTGGCATCACCGCCGTTCTCGCAGCCGGCGTCATCGGCGCGGCTGTCTGGGCGCCCCTGAGCACTGCTCAAAATGATGAAACCTACCGCCAGCTAAAGCTGTTCGGTGATGTCTTCGATACGGTGCGACAGAATTATGTCGAAGAAGTCGAAGAAGGCGCGCTGATCGAGGCTGCGATTCAGGGCATGCTTCAAAGCCTCGACCCGCACTCCGCCTTTGAGCCGCCTGAAGCGTACGAAGAAACCCGCAAGGACGTGCGCGGCACCTTTGGCGGGATCGGCATTCAGGTGACAATGGAAGACGGTTACGTCAAAGTCATTGCCCCGATCGACGATACCCCTGGTGCGCGTGCCGGACTGCAAGCCGAAGACCTGATTACCGCGCTTGATGGTGAGAGCGTGCAAGGCAAAACCCTGGATCAAGCGGTCGAGATCATGCGCGGCGAGCTGGGCAGCGATATCATGCTGACGGTTTACCGACCCGCCACACAGGAAACATTCGACGTCACCGTGACTCGCGGCAACATCCCGCTGCTATCGGTTCGGACGATCATCGAAGACGGCGATATCGGCTACATCCGGATCAACCGCTTTCTGGGGACGACGGGGAAGAGCCTTGAACGTGAGATTGCCAAGCTGAAGGAAGAGGCCGAGGAAAACGAGACCGATCTGGCTGGTTACATCCTTGACCTGCGCAACAATCCCGGCGGCAATCTGAGTCAGTCGATCCGCGTTGCCAACGCCTTCCTGGAGCAGGGGGAAATCGTCTCAGTTCGCAACCGTAACAGCGAGGAAGACGCCTCCTACTTTGCGGAGAAGGGCGATATTATCGACGGTAAGCCACTGGTGGTGCTGATCAACGGCGGCTCAGCATCGGCCTCAGAGATCGTTGCAGGTGCCTTACAGGACCACCGGCGCGGCATTCTTCTCGGAACGCCGACTTTTGGCAAAGGCTCGGTGCAGACGTTGATCGGGCTGGGCGATCAAGGCGGCCTACGCCTGACCACGGCGCGTTACTACACGCCATCAGGCGACTCGATACAGGCCAAGGGCATCGAACCGGACATTTTGGTTGAACTCGCCAAGCTGGAGCCCCTTGAAGGCTATGGCTCAGAAAACTTCCGCTACGAGAGCGATTACAACAATGCTTTGGACGATGGCGCTGGCGAGGGTGAAAGTGCCGAAGAAGGTACCGCAGTGCCTGGCGAAGACGGAGATGCTGCCCCGGCTGAGTCAGACGACAGCACGACACCGGCAGAGGGCGAGGACGCGACCCCCGCTGATGAGAGTGGAGAGACCGGTGATGGTGAAGCCCCAGCCCCTGAGGACGAAACTGAAACTGAAACCGAAGCTGAAGCCGAAGCTGAGGCCGAAGAGTTTTTCGACTTCCAACTGGTCCGCGCCAAGGATCTGATCCGCGGCATCGCGATTTTCCAGAACTGATGCCGCCGCGCGAACCTCTTGACCCTCGCTACCGTCGCGGAGCGGGGGTTGTACTGTTCAATGCCCAGGCGCAGGTCTGGGTTGGACAGCGGATCGACAATCCCGTCCCAGCCTGGCAAATGCCTCAGGGCGGTCTTGACCCAAACGAGGATCCCCAAGCCGCCGCCATACGTGAGTTGGAAGAGGAAACCGGCGTAAAACCGTCACTCAGCCAGCTGCTTGGCGGGGGTGAAGACTGGCTGAGCTACGATTTCCCTGAAGAGCTGCGCAAGCAGCTCTGGCGCGGTTCGTATTATGGCCAGCAGCAGAAATGGTACGCGATGCGGTTTCTCGGCAGCGACAGCGATATCAACATCGAGACCAAGCACCCAGAGTTCAGCGCGTGGCAGTGGGTTGAACTCGAAGATACGATTGACCTGATCGTGCCTTTCAAGCGCGCCTTGTATCAGCAGATCATCGACCGTTTCTTGCCCGTGCGAGATCAACTACGCCTCAGCCCCTGATCCTCCCCCAAAACGAAAGCCGCCGCCCCAGCATGCCCGCCACCGCCCAAGACGTTCTCTCTTTCTGGTTTGACGAGCTGACCCGGGAACAATGGTTCAACACCTTTCCCGAGGTCGATGACGCCATCCAAACCCGCTTCACCGCCACCCACAGCGCCGCCAGCCGGGGCGAGCTGTTCGAATGGCGGGAGACCCCGGATGGCCGTTTGGCCGAAATCATCGTGCTCGATCAGTTCTCACGGAACATGTTCCGGCAAGACCCGCGCAGCTTCGCCTATGACACCCTTGCCCTCTTCCTGGCGCAGGAGGCGATTGCCGCTGGGGATGACCAACGTATTGCCCAGGACCGCAAAGCGTTCCTCTACCTGCCCTTCATGCACGCCGAGAGCCTCGCCATGCACGAGATTGCCGAAAAGCTCTTCGATGGCCCCGGCATGGAAAACAATCTCAAGTCACTGCGCAGTCACACTCAGGTGCTGCAACGTTTTGGCCGCTACCCGCATCGAAATGCGGTTCTGGAGCGGCAATCGACGGCAGACGAACTCGAATTTCTCAAAAACGGACGGGGGTTTTGACCATGAGCACTGTTGCATTCGCCGATATCTATGAGCGGGCTGCCGCACGCAAAGGCGGGACCGAAGCCCTCGAAGCCATGCTCGCGGAGTCGACCATTCTCACGCCCGATGCCCTCGCCACGATCCCCGACGATCGATGGTTGTCTCAGGCCTCTAAAATGATCTTTTCTGCAGGGTTCAACTGGAAGGTCGTGGACCAGAAATGGCCGGCGCACGAAGTCGCATTCGACACATTCGTCCCCGCCGCCATAGCTCATTTCCCAGATGAGCGCCTGCACGATCTGGCAAGCGATGCGTCGATCATTCGACACGGGGGTAAAATCAAGTCGGTTCAGGACAATGCACTTTGGTTCCTGCGCGTGGCTGAAACCTACGGGTCCTTTGGCGCCATGGTCGGGCAATGGCCCGTGACCGACTACTTCTCGCTGCTGGCTAAAATGAAGAAAGAGGGCACGCGGTTGGGCGGCACCACGGGACAGTATTTCCTTCGCTTCATGGGCGCACCCAGCTTCATCGCCAGCGCCAGTGTAGAGGCCGCTTTGCGGCAAAATGGCGTGATCGAAAAGGCCTTGACCACCAAGGCCGGACAGCAGGCAGCGCAGGATGCGTGCAACCGGTGGATGGATGAAAGTGGCCGGTCGCTGACGACTGTTTCGCGCGTGCTGGCTTTTAGCACCGACGCCTGATACTCCCCGCTCATGAATTTGCTCAGTTTACCCCCGCTACTCGCTGGCCTGGTCCTCGGCTTGGGCCTGATCGTTGCGATTGGCGCTCAGAACGTCTTTGTCATCCGGCAGGGCCTGCGCGGCGTACACGTATTCCCCACAGCCATGACGGCCGCCGCGTGCGACGCGACATTGATTTTCCTCGGCATTGGCGGCCTGTATCTGGTGATCGAACAGTTTCCGGTGATTGCCTTTATCGCCAAGTGGATGGCCGTGGCGTTTCTGACCTGGTACGGCCTGGTGAGCCTTCG
>PAHJ01000088.1 GCA_002705565.1 Geminicoccus sp.
CAAATTTTGAGCATGAAGCTCTGGCCTTTCTATGCCTTTGCTGAACTGTGCGTGGCGTTTTTCATGGTGGTTGCGCTCTATTGCACCTTGCAAAGTTGCAGGCGGGTTTTCAGCCGTGGATCGGGCCCGTCTGCCCCTTCGAATGGCATGGGGGCATAAGCACCGAATGGATTGGCTCACCTCGTCTCTGACCAGCTTTCAAATCGGTTTGCTGTCGTTCCCGGTATTGCTCGCCCTTGTCGCGCTGCGTCTGCCGCTGGCGGCCGCAATGTTCATTGTTGGCACATTGGGCACCGTACTGGTTACCGGCAACGTGCGCATGATGGACAGCCAATTGAAGTCCTTCACTTTTGGCACGCTGAACAACTACTCCCTGTCCATCATCCCGCTGTTCCTGCTGATGAGCGAATTCGCCACGCGCGGTGGCATGTCACGGTCGTTGTTTGAAGCCGCCGGTGCGTGGCTTGGGCATCGCAAAGGCGGGGTGGCCATGGCAGCGATTGGCGCGTCAGCGGGGTTTGGTGCAGTGTGCGGATCGTCGCTGGCCACGGCCTCGACCATGGGCAAGGTTGCACTGCCAGAGCTCAAGCGGTCAGGCTATTCCGGCGCGCTGTCTACGGGCGTTTTAGCCGCTGGCGGCACGCTGGGCATACTCATTCCGCCCTCGGTCGTGCTGGTGATCTATGCCATTCTGGCCGAGGTCAATATCGAGAAATTGTTCACAGCCGCCTTTATCCCTGGCCTGCTTGCCATGCTCGGCTACATGATCACGGTCTCGATTTACACGCGGGTGGTCAAGGGCGCGGAGCAGTCGCGCCCGCGCCTGCCCTATGCCGAGCGCTTCCGCATCATGGTCCGGGTTTGGCCCGTGTTGCTGATTTTCGTTCTGGTCATCGGCGGCATCTATACAGGTGCATTCACCCCCACGGCCGCAGCAGCGGTCGGCGCAGCGGGGACAGGGATCATCGCGACGCTGAACCGAGGGTTAAACTGGAACGGGCTGCGCGAGTCACTGCTCGCCACTGCCAAGACCTCGGCCATGATCTTCTTTATCATCGTCGCCGCCGGGGTTTTCAATTCGTTTCTCAGCTCTGCAAAAGTCCCGCAGACCTTGGCAGAATTTTTCATCACCTCGGACCTCAACCCGTGGATCATTTTGCTGGGCATGCTTGCGTTGTATCTGGTGCTCGGCACGGTGATGGACTCGATTGCGATGATCTTCCTCACGGTGCCAATTTTCTACCCAATCATCGCACAGCTCGACTTTGGCCTGACCCCCACCGAGGTCGGGCTCTGGTTCGGCATTCTGGTGCTGATGTCGGCGGAGGTAGGGTTGATTACGCCCCCGGTCGGCCTGAACCTGTTTGTGATCAACAATCTGGACAAGAATATCCCGATGATCGAGACCTACAAGGGCGCCCTGCCCTTTGTCGCCTCGGACGTAATCCGGATTATCATTCTGGTCGGTTTCCCAGGTATCACGCTGTTTCTGGTCAGGTTGCTTTTCTAGGTCGATCAGACCTTCATCACACCCATCTGATCCTCAAGCTTCTGCATGACCTGCATTGCCGCCAGCCCCTGTTGGAAGCTCGAATTCGGCTCACGGCCTTCTTCGATCGCTGCGATAAATTCGCGATCGATCAGCTCGATCCCATTTGTGCTGACCGCGACCTCGCTCAGGTCAATTGGCTGCTCCCGACCGTCAACAAGGTCGTCATAGCGGGCGATATAGGTGCCGCTGTCGCCAATGTAGCGGAAGAAACTCCCCAGCGGTCCATCGTTATTGAACGATAGCGACAGGGTGCACAGCTTGCCGGTTGGTGTCTTCATGCCGATAGTCATGTCCATGGCGATCCCCAGTTCAGGATGCGCCGGGCCTTGCAGGCCAAAAACTTCGCTCGGGATTTCTCCGGTCTGGTACATAAACAGATCGATGGTGTGGCAAGCGTGGTGCCAGAGCAGGTGATCAGTCCAGCTGCGCGGCTCACCCTTGGCGTTCAGGTTGGAGCGCCGGAAAAAGTAGGTCTGAGCGTCCATTTGCTGGATGTTGAACTCGCCAGCGTCGATCTTGTTGCGGATATACTGGTGGCTCGGGTTGAAGCGCCGGACGTGTCCGACCATGCCGACAACGCCGGTTCTTTCCTGTGCAGCGACCATCGTCTCAGCGTCTTCGAGGCTGTCCGCCATGGGAATCTCGCTGAAGGTGTGCTTGCCCGCTTCCATGGCCTGCACCGACTGTTCAGCGTGCATCTGAGTCGGGGTTGAAAGGATGACGGCGTCCACGTCAGCGGCGAGGAAGGCGTCAAAGCTCGAACACGCCGAAGCAATGTCGCGCTCGGTTGCCAGCGCCTCGATCTTGTCCTTGTTCGGGCCAAAGACCGCTGTGACTTCTGCGTTGGGAATGTTGGCTAGTGCATCCAGATGCTTCAGGCCAAACGCGCCATAGGCGCCCGCGACACCAATCTTTACCATATCAGCGGTTCTCCAAAATCAGATGCCCGACGGCCGTGTTGGACGCTGGAACGTGATAGAAACGGTGGATTTCCTCAACGCTCTCATTCATCGCGCCGCGCATGACGTACCACATGACCAGCTCAATCCCCTCGGACCCGGCTTCACGCAGGTACTCGATGTGCTCAATCTCACTGCCTCGGTCAGGGTCGTTGACAAGCAGGTCCATGAAACGCGCGTCCCAGTCGGCGTTGATCAAGCCCGCACGCTGGTGCTGGAGCTGATGGCTCATTCCGCCGGTGCCAAATACGCAGACCTTCAGGTCTTCGCCGTAGCTTTCAATGGCGCGACGAATGGCCTTGCCCAGCGCGAAGCAACGACGCCCCAGCGGAGCCGGGTATTGCACCACATTCACCGCCAGCGGCACCACCGGACACGGCCACGCCTCAGGCTGGCCAAACATCATAGTCATCGGCACGGTCAGGCCGTGGTCAACTTCCATTTCGTTCATGATGGTGATGTCGAATTCATCAAGGATCAGCGATTGCGCAATGTGCGCCGACAGCTGCCGATGGCCCTTGACCACCGGAACCGGGCGCGGCCCCCAGCCCTCATCCGCGGGGACGTATTCGGTGCCACACCCCAGCGCAAAGGTCGGAATGACGCGGGCGTCAAAAGCGGTACAGTGGTCGTTGTAGACCAGAAAGATAACGTCGGGCTTTTCCTTGGCCATCCATTCTTTGGAGAACTCAAACCCCTTGAAGATTGGACCGTAATAGTCGTCCCCGGTAATGCCTTTATCGGACGCGACGCCCAAGGCTGGGACGTGAGAACACGCAACGCCTGAAGAGATATAAGCCATTATTCGTCTTCCCATTCGGACTTGAAGCGATTGCCTTCGATGCTGCGACCACCACCGACCATCATGGCACGATAGCTCTCGCCCATACCGGTCATCAGGCCCGCCAACTGCTGAAAGTTGATGCCGTGATAGGCGGCAAGCTTGCTGGTGTAGTAGATGTTACCGCCCAGTTCGAGCAGGCGGTTCCATTCCTGATTGAGCGCGGCCTCACGCTGGTCAGGCGTCATCGGGTACTGATCTATGTAACCCTCCGGATCCGCCCGAAATGCTTCGCGATTGTGGGCGAGCCGCAGCGTTATGCAGAACTGGTTCAGATGATACCCGATTGCCGCCTGATCGCTGTCAAAAACGATGGTGCCGGGAATGTCAGAATATGGCTTGCTCATGCAACATCCTTCTTCGCGCCTGTTGCTTTACCTCGTCTTCACCCAGCAAGGGGGCTGGCGGACCGACAAAACAAGAATACGTCACATGTCACGTTTCTTGCGATTTGGCCCATAAGTCAACATGTGAATGCGCGCTAACGGCGATGCACCGCGCCCGTGCACGGATGCAAGCACGCCTTGCGTTCTAGAGAATCAGGGCTTGGACTCAGGTGCAGGTGCGGGTTCGGGCGAGAGGCGACTGGCGGCCAGCGCAGAAAGTGCGACCATCACCGAAGCGGCTGCAAACATCAGGGTCAGGCCGCCAAGTTGATAGGCCAGCCCAGAAAGTGCGGTCCCTAGCAACCGCCCTCCGGCATTGGCCATGTAGTAGAACCCGACATCGAGCGTCACACGCTCAGACTTGGAAAAGGCCAGAATCAGGTACGAGTGCAGCGACGAATTCAGCGCAAACACGGCCCCGAAGACCAGCAATCCAACAATCAGAACGCCGGTCAGAACAGGCTGCTGCGACGGCAGCGTCAGCACGGCCACAGTCAGAACAGCCGGAATGGCACTCAAGACCCAGGCCCACGAACGCGCCTGCCTTACAAGCTCGCTTTCGGGTCGCTTTGCCGCGCCGAGCAGACGCGGAGCAGCGGCCTGAACTGCGCCGTAGAGGATGATCCATACGGCCATGAAACTTCCAATGGCGAAGAAAGCTGCCCGGTTGCCGGCCTCTGAACCGTCTGAGAGAACGGCGTAAAAGTAGATCGGAATCCCGACCACGAACCATACGTCCCGTGCCCCGAACAGGAACACCCGCGCCGCACTCAACCAATTGATGTTGGAAGACCTGGAATAGATGTCGCGCATCATGACGTCTTTACGGCCGCCCGGCAGGCTGTCGGGCATGGCCAGCAAGACCAGCACGAGAATAATCAAGAGACCCGCAGCCATGGCCAGAACCGTTGGCTGGAACCCCGCCAAAGCCAGCAGCGCAGCGCCCAGCAGAAACCCTACCCCTTTGACGGCGTTCTTCGATCCAGTCAGTGCAGCAACCCAGCGGAAAAGGCCGCCGTCTCGGCTCGGAGCAAGAATCTTTACGGCAGACTTGGAAGACATCTTGGCGAGATCCTTGGCGACCCCGCTGACCCCTTGCACGACCATCACATACGCCACTGACAGCCCCAGCGCCCAGTCCTGATCGAGCGCGGCCAGCGCTAGCAGCGCCGCAACCTGTAAACCCAGCCCGACGTAGAGCGTAAACGCCATCCCCACCCTTGCAGCGATCCAGCCAGCAAACAGGTTGGTCACCATGCCCGCAAATTCGTACAGCAGAAACAGGTAAGCCAGTTGCACCGGTGAAAAGCCAAGCGTGTGAAAATGCAGCAAAACCAGCATCCGCAGCGCACCGTCACTGAGCATGAGAGCCCAGTACGCCGCTGTCACACCGATATAGGCTGTCATGGCGCTCAAAGCGATTGCCCCACCATCAGCGCAACATCCACCAGTCGGTGAGCGTAGCCCATTTCGTTGTCGTACCAGGCGTAGACTTTGACCTGTGTGCCATTGATCACCAGCGTCGATGGCGCATCAATGATCGAAGAGCGCTCATCGTTGGTATAGTCGGCGGACACCAGCGGGCGCTCCTCATAACCCAGGATGCCCTGTAGCTCCCCTTCTGCAGCAGCTTTGAACAGGGCGTTGACCTCTTTCGCTGTGGTTGGCCGCTCGACTTCAAAAACGCAGTCGGTGATCGATGCATTGAGCAGAGGGACGCGGACTGCGTGGCCATTGAGCTTTCCCGTCAGCTCGGGATAGATCAGCGTGATGGCGGTGGCACTACCGGTCGTGGTCGGGATCAACGAGTTCAGTGCAGACCGTGCGCGGCGCAGGTCTTTTGCCGGGCGGTCCACGATGGTTTGTGTGTTGGTCACGTCGTGAATTGTGGTGATTGAACCGTGGCGAATGCCGAGGTTTTCATGGATCACTTTGACAACCGGGGCCAGGCAGTTGGTGGTGCAGGAAGCGGCTGTGATGATACTGTGGGCTGTGGGATCGTAGGTGTCTTGATTGACCCCATAGACAATGTTGGCCGTGGGGCCATCCTTGACCGGCGCGCTCACCACCACCTTTTTGACACCAGCGTCGAAGTAGGGCTGCAAGGCCGCTTTAGACTTGAACACGCCGGTGCAGTCGATCACCACATCCACGCCGTTCAGCGGTAAATCCTCCAGCGACCCTGTGCCGATAAAGGGCAGGCGCAGGCCGTTGATGCTGATGCTGCTGTCATCCGCACTGTGGTCTGCAACCCAGCGACCATGAACGGTGTCGAATTCCAGCAAATGCGCGTGCATGGCCGGATCGCCGACAGCGTCGTTGATCCAGGCAAGCGTCGCGCCGCGCTCCAGCAAAGGCCGCAGCGCTAATTTTCCAATTCGGCCAAGGCCATTGATCGCATAGACAGTCACATGCACACTCCAACAGATCCGTGTTCCGGCTGTTTTGTTTCGGAAATGTTACAGCATCATGAACCCCTCAACATCCCCTATCCAGAGGGGTTCCCTCTCCCGTTTTCGCAGTTTTGCATTATCGTGGGGAACACAAGAACGACGCTAGTCCAGAATCGAGGTGCCCTATGCCCCGCTTACTCGCCCTGCCAGGGGACGGAATAGGACCAGAAATCATGCAACAGGCACTGCGGGTGGCCCATGCTTTGGCGGCCCGCGCCGGATTGCGGTTCGAGGTCGATTTCGACCTGTTGCACGGCGCGTCCTACGATCGCCACGGAACCTTTTGCACGCAGGCGGTTCTTGATAAGGCACGCGCTGCTGACGCCGTTCTGGTGGGGGCCGTTGGCGGCGCGCAGTGGGACGATATCCGCATGCCGGGCGGGCCGGAGTGTCAGGATGGCCTGATGTATCTGCGGCATCACCTGCAAACCTATCTCGGCCTTCGCCCAGCCCGAGCCTGGAACAGCCTTCTTTCGTTGAGCCCGCTGCGCGAAACGGTGGCTCGGGACGCGGACGTTTTGATCCTGCGAGAGATGTGCGGCGGCGCCATGTTTGCGACACAGCGCGGTCGACGTTTGATAGAGGGAAAGCAACAGGGCTTTGACATGACCGCCTACGATAGCGGCGAAGTCGAGCGTTTTGCCCGTGGCGGCTTTGAGGTGGCGCGGATGCGACGGCAGCGCGTGGTCAGTTGTGACAAATCCAACGTCATGGAAAGCTACAAGCTGTGGCGCGAGGTTGTCTCAGACGTGGCGCTTGAATACCCGGATGTTGAGTTTGAGAACATGTTTGCCGACAACTGCGCTTATCAGCTGATGGTCCGCCCCCGGGATTTCGACGTTGTGCTGTGCTGCAACCAGCTCGGCGACGTCCTGAGCGACCTGACAGGGGTGCTCGCGGGGTCACTTGGCATGCTGCCGTCGGCTTGCTTGTCCGGCAATCCGGCAAAGGGGTCAGCCTTTGGCATCTATGAATCCACCTCGGGATCAGCGCCAGATATCGCCGGCCAGGGCATCGCCAACCCTATTGGTATGATCTTGTCCGTGGGTCTGATGTTCGAACACAGCTTCGCCCGCCCTGACCTCCGCCTTGCGCTGGATCAGGCAACCGCGGCGACCCTTGCCGCCGGTATCCGCACGCCGGACATTGGTGGTGAAGCCTCAACCGCAGCACTCACGGATGCACTGCTGGAGCACTTGGCAGCATGAAGCGTTTTGACTACGTAATCGCTGGAGGAGGATCGGCGGGGTGTGCGCTGGCCGCTCGCTTGGCTGAAGACCCTTCTGTCTCCGTCTGCATCGTGGAAGCGGGCGGCAACGGCAAAGATCTGTTCATCCGAATGCCTGCCGGTAACGGCTTCGTATTTGGCAATCCTAAGCTCGACTGGGGCTATCAGAGCGAACCCCAACCCAGCTTGAATGGTCGAAGCATCTATTTTGCCCGCGGTAAAGCTCTGGGCGGATCGTCGATTGTGAACGGCATGATCTACATGCGCGGCGTCGCGGTGGACTATGAGCAGTGGCGGCAAATCGGACTCAAGGGCTGGGGCTATGCCGACGTGCTGCCCTATTTCAAGCGCGCCGAGGGCTCCCGCGACCGACGGGACGACTGGCACGGGGTGGACGGACCGCTGAAAGTTGAACCATCGGTCAACTACGGCACGCTCGACAAAGCCTTTATCAGCGCCGCGAAAGCCGCCGGACACCGCGAATTGGACGACTTCAACGGCGCGCACCGGACGGGCGTTGCACGGACCGACAGCACCGTTTCCAGAGGCGTGCGCCAGTCTGCTGCCATCGCCTACCTCAAACGCCCGCCGTCCAATCTGACAATTCTCACCGGCCGACAGATCGCACGGCTGGTGATAGAGGGGACGCGCGCCACTGGTGTTGAAACCATCGACGGGGAGATCATCCGCGCCAATCGCGAAGTCATCGTCTGCCAGGGTGCTTTTGGCACACCGCACCTGCTGATGCTCTCCGGGATCGGACCGGCCGACCACTTGCGCGCCCACGGGATTGACCCCGTACTGGACGCTCCGGGCGTGGGCGCCAACCTAGCCGATCATGTTGATGTTTCTATCCAATACGCCTCCGACCGCCTTGACCTCAGCTACGCAAAACACCAGCGACTTGATCGGGCTGCGCTGCTGATGGGCCGTTGGTTATTCAATGGGTCCGGTCCGGGTGGCGGAGCATTGTTTTCCTCAGTTTTGTTCCACGCCTTCGAAGACCAGGCCCTGCCAGAACTCCAAGTTTACATGACGCCCATGATCATCGACGAGAACATTGGCGGTGGCGACGAAGACGCCGCGCCCTCGCTGCAGCGCCTGGGCCGCAAACTGCTGGTGCGGGGACGGAAGGTGGCGAAACCAGGCATCCAAATTGATATCAATCAGGAGCGCCCAAGAAGCTTCGGCTCGGTCCGGCTCAAAAGTGCTGATCCTCGCGAATACCCCATGATCGACCCCAACTACTTCTCCCACCCCAGCGATATTGACCAACTGGTCCGGGGCGTTCACGTCATGCGCGAGGTCATGGCACAGCCAGAAATCGCGCAGTACCATCAAGGGGAAATCGGCGTCTGGAAAGACGCGAAGAGCGAGGCTGAAATCATCCACGCGATCCGGGAAACGGCCTACACCGGCCATCACCCGTGCTCGACCGCACGCATGGGGACCGACCTGCACGCCGTGCTCGACGAGGAGCTGCGGGTGCGCGGCATCGACGGCCTGCGGGTCTGCGACGCGGCTGCCATGCCCACGCAGATCACCGGCAACCTGTATGCGACCGTGGTGATGATGGCAGAAAAGGCCGCTGACCTCATCCTGCAACGCCCAGCACCAGCGCCCGAATATCCCGCCCCCACCACCCGCACAGACGCCAACTCTGACCAAAGCGAGGCCGTCCATGTCTGATCTGACATCCTTCCCCTTCTTCGCAGGCGACCAATGGCATGACCCCGCATCGGGAAAGTGGATAGAGAGCGAAAACCCGGCGGATGGACGTGCTTGGGCGCGGGTGCCGGACTGCGATGCTGCTGATGTCGCCCACGCGGTCGCGGCGGCCAAAACAGCGTTTAATGACGGCCCCTGGGGTCGCCTTCTGCCTGCGCAGCGTGGACGGGTGTTGCGCCAAATCGGCGACCTGATCTCCGCTAACGCTGATCGCCTGGGGGAAATTGAGCTGCGCGACAATGGCCGGACAGGCACCATTGCTCCAGGTTTGCGCGAAGGCGGCTGGCAGGTGGACAGTTGGCACTACTACGCTGGATTGTGCGACAAATTCGAAGGTCGGATCATCCCGGCCGAACTGCCCGACATGCACAACTACATGTCGTGGGAGCCCTTTGGTGTCGTGGCGCTGTTCCTGCCGTGGAACGCGCCGATCGGAACGCTGATCTGGAAGCTCTCCGCCGCCCTCGCCGCCGGCAACACTGTGGTCATTAAACCCAGTGAACACGCCAGCTGCTCAACCCTCGAACTGATGAAAATCTTCAGCGAAGCTGACATTTTGCCTGCGGGCGTGGTTAACGTCGTAACCGGCTTTGGACCGTCGACAGGCGCGGCCTTGGTCCGTCACCCGGACGTGCGCTTGATCAGCTTTACCGGCGGCACCAGCGGCGGCCAGGCCGTGGCCGCTGTGGCTGCCGAGCAGGTCAAGCCCGTCATCATGGAACTGGGCGGAAAGTCGCCGCAGATCGTGCGGGCTGACGCGGATCTTGATCTGGCCGCAAAGGGCATTGCCGGGGCGATTTTCCCCGGTGGCGGGCAAAGCTGTATTTCCGGCTCCCGCCTGCTGATCCATGCCGACGTAATCGAAGACTTCACGACCCGCCTTGCTGCGCTGGCTGCCGCCGAAGTGGTGGGCTCGCCCTCCGATCCGGACAGTACCATCGGCCCGCTGGCCAACCGCGCCCATTACCAGTCCGTTCTCACCAAGATTGATGCAGCCGAAGCGGCCGGTCACAGACTGATCCTTGATGGCCGGTCGGCGTGTCGGGACGCGGGCTATTACGTGGGGCCCACGATCTTTGCCGATGTCCCCAACGGCGCGGATTTGGCGCAGACCGAGGTTTTTGGCCCCGTGGCCTCGACCGAAGCGTGGACAAGCGACATCGATGTGATCCGCAAAGCCAACGACACGCCCTATGGCCTCGCAGCCGGGATCTGGACGGCAGATGTTGCGCTGGGAATGCGCATGGCGGCACGGATCGAGGCTGGTACGGTTTACATCAACAACTACTTCAACGCCTCCTCGCAGAGCCCGGTGGGCGGTTTCAAGCAGTCGGGTTACGGGCGGGAAAATGGCATCGAGGGCATGCGCTGCTTTATGCAGACAAAGTCGGTGTGGTTGGCCACCAACCCCGGCCCAAACGATCCCCTGGACGCCTAACCTCAGAGCACGCGAGGCCTATCCTGATGACCCCATCGACCGGCAAAGAAGCACGGATCCGGGCGCTGATCGAAGCCATCACAGCGCATTTGCGGGCCGATCAAGGCGCGACAGAGGGTACCGATAGGACGCTGACACGGCTGGCCAGCACAGATTTCCGCTCCGGGTCTTTTGCTGATCAAGCGCCGGTGAAATCTCGCCATGACGCTGTTTTGCGGCAGGGGATTGCCAACATTCCGGCGGGCAGTTTGGCGGGCATCCGTTCGGCGCTGGTCGCGGCGACTGATGATTTGGCCTGGCACGAAGACGACATGAAATACTACCCCGCCGGCGCAGACCTCGGCGCAGGGTATGGGCAGTGTAACCTGCATTCCCTGCTGGTCGGCCCCGGTGCCTGCGGGTTTCATCACGATGACTTCAGCCTGGGTATTTTCGTTCTCGGTCCCCGTACGCTGTACCGCGACCATCGGCACGATGCGCCGGAAACCTATATCAATCTGAGTACGAGAACCGGGTGGCGGTTTGACGGCGGATCTTGGGCAGATCACCAAGCAGGATCGATCATCTTCAACCCACCCAACGCCGTCCACGCCACACGGGTCTACGATCAGCCCTTCGTATCGGTGTTTTCATGGTTGGAGAACATTGATGGGCAATGTTCAGTGGTGCCGCACAGCGATTGGGCATTGATTGAAGCCAACCTAGAAATCGAGAAATCGGCGTAATCAGCGCAACCCGAAGGCTGAAAGCCGCCTTAAAAGCCTTGGCGCAATATTTCAGCCCACTTTGGCGTCATGGCGTCCCTCCAAACGCAAACCAACCCCTGCCAGAACGCAGTTTCAACGTCCCGGCTCGCCTTGTAACCATTGGTCTTAACGCGGCCTGCATCTCCCAGACTCTGGTAAATTGGAGTGCGGCAGGAGCCAGCGGTCCAGCCTCACAAATCCCACAGGAACCATGTCAGACCTGACAACCTATAAGTTACTCGACGCCGTTGCTCGGTTTGGTTCTGTCCGTAAAGCAGCCGCACAAGCATCCATCACCCCATCCGCCCTCAATCGACGGATTCTAGCAATTGAAGAAGAATACGGCACCCCGCTGTTCGAGCGGACGTCGCTGGGCCTGCGCCCAAATACCGCGGGTGAACTGGTATTGATGCACATTCGCCGTCAGTTTGCTGATCTGGAAAAGGTAAAATCACAGATCGCCGACCTTTCCGGTGTGCGCCTGGGAACAATCCGGCTTGCTGGATCGCCAGCGGTACTGCCAACTTATTTTCCGACAAAAATTCAGTCCTACTTGCAGCGCTTTCCCGGTGTTGATTTCAAAGTCTACGAAACCTTCAAAGATGAAGCAGAGGCGATGTTGAAACGGTACGAGGTTGATATCGCGGTTGTTCTCGAACCGCAGTCCTCGCCCGATATCATGCTGCTGGGAACGCTCAATCAGGTCGTGAATGTCGTGTTGGATGAAAATCATCCGCTGGCGAGCCAGGATTGGGTCAGTCTGGCGGATTGCGCTGATTTCCCGCTCGCCATCCCGGGTGAAAACACAATTATGCACGACGTGTTGCAACGCATATCACTGGCTACGCAAGTCGATCTGGTGAGCTCGATCCAATGCTCGAACCTGTTCTTCATCGTCGAGTGCATCCGGGGCTCAGAAACTGTCAGCTTCCGCCTGATGACGCCCGGCACCACGCCGATGTTGCCCCTCGGGTTGGTTGCTCGGCCGCTGTCGCACCCACAGGCGCGGACGATACTCAAGCTGATCCAACTCAAGGGCCGAACGCTTTCCGTTGCAGCTTCGCGGTTCGTGGAGCACATCGCGCCTGATTTTGATGCTTGATTGAGGTCTCAAGGCCGCCAGATCAGCTCCGTTTCACCCTCCACAATCCGCCCCGTCCGGCAAAAGCCCTCGCGCTCGTACAGCGGAATCGCGCTGCCGGCCTTATCAACCGCCGCGATGTAAAGTGCCGGCAGGCTTTTATCGTGCATCATCTTCTTCGCATGATTGAGGGCAAGGGTGCCGTAACCGCGTTTCTGATGATCCGCATCAATGAGCAGGCGCCAAATATAGAGGCTGTTGGGATCGTCGCCGTCCTGAAGGTCCGCCTGAGGATGACTAAAATCAATGATCGCCAACAGACCCACGGCCGTCTCACCCTCCCAGATCCCAAAGATCTCAGAACCAGGCTCAAACGGAGCCTGTGCCATCGTCAGACCATTGGGCCCGACAAAGGTCTCCTGATCCGAGCGCACGCGCAGGCGGTACAGGGCGCGAATATCCGCTTTAACCAATGGCTTCAAAACAGGCATGGGCCGACACTCCTTTGCAGCAGACAGCGAGGGGGTTGTCTCGGTATAGTGGAGACGACGAGCGGGCTCAACGATGGGCCATGCTGAGGGGTAATTTGAGCCAATGTTTGATGGATTTATTGCTGAGCGCATTGATTGCGGAGAGGTTAGCCTGTTCGTGCGGCGCAGCGCAGAGGGAACCGGAAAGCCGCCCTTGCTGCTGCTACACGGATACCCGCAAACCTCGGCCATGTGGCGGGATATTGCGCCCCGTCTGACCGCGCGGTTTGAGGTGATCTGCCCCGACTTGCGCGGCTACGGTGCATCCGACAAACCAGGAACCGATGCGCCCGGACAGGACACAACCCACGCGCTCTACTCCAAGCGCGCCATGGGGCATGATATGGCGCAGCTGATGACGGCTCTGGGGCACGAGCGGTTCTTTGTGGCGGGGCATGATCGCGGCGGGCGTGTGGCGCATCGTCTGGCAATGGATCACGCATCGCGGATCCCGGCCCTGATGGTGCTAGACATCGCCCCCACGCGTGAAATGTACGCTCGAACCGACGTCTTTATGGCCAACACCTACTGGCACTGGTTTTTCCTCATCCAACCCTACCCCCTGCCTGAGATCATGATTGGCGGTGATCCGGATGCGTACTGGTCGGCCAAATGCATGGAACTGGGCGGCGGCCAACATCCATTTTCGCCTGCGGCGTTGGAGGAATACATCACCGCCCATCGCGACCCTGCGACGTTGCATGCCATCTGCGAGGACTACCGAGCGGCCTTCACCATCGACATCGACCATGACGACGCCGATCAGGGCCGGAGACTGCGCCAGCCGCTTCGGGTGTTGTGGGGTGAGCGGGGGATCATCGACCGGGTCTATGGCGCCGTTGAGATCTGGCAGGAACGCGCAGAAATCGTGACGGGGGCCGGTTTCGACGGTAGCCACTATTTCCCCGAGGAACGCCCCGCGGAAGTGG
>PAHJ01000089.1 GCA_002705565.1 Geminicoccus sp.
ACATGGCAGAGGAACAGAGACCGGATCTGCAGGATCAGGACGACGTGGTCGATCAGACCGTTGCGACGCCCGAAGGCGATCTTGCCGCGCGCGTAGCGAGTCTGGAAGAACAGCTGGCTACCGCTCAGGATCAGGCTCTGCGGGCGGCGGCTGATGTGCAGAATGCGCGTCGCCGTGCCGAGCAGGATGTCGAGAAGGCGCACAAGTTCGCGCTGGAGCGTTTTGCCAATGATCTGCTGCCGATCATCGATAGTCTTGAGCGCGGCCTGGAGTTGTCCAATGCTGATGATCCGGCGATCAAGCCGATGCGCGAGGGTATTGAGCTGACCCTGAAGATGTTTGCCGACACCCTGGCGCGGTTCCAGGTAGTCCCGGTTCAGCCTGAGGGCGAGCCCTTCAATCCTGAACTGCATCAGGCCATGGCGATGGAAGAAAGCACCGCGGTTGAGCCGAACACCGTACTCAAGGTGTTCCAGAAGGGTTACACCCTCAGTGGTCGCCTGCTGCGCCCGGCCATGGTCGTCGTCAGCAAGGCTCCGGCTGCGGAAGCCCCGCCCTCGATTGACGAGCAGGCTTGAAATTGATTTGGCAGCCCCCATCAAGGGCTCAAGCATAGTTGAACAGCGCCGCTGACCAAAACGCGGCAGTCAGATTCGGAGAGAAACTTATGGGCAAGATTATCGGTATCGACCTGGGGACCACCAACTCCTGTGTCTCTATTATGGAAAACGGTTCCGCCAAGGTGATCGAGAACGCTGAGGGTGGTCGTACCACTCCGTCGATCGTCGCCTACACCAACGACGGTGAAACCCTGGTTGGCCAGTCGGCCAAGCGTCAGGCCGTGACCAACCCAGCCCGTACCCTGTACGCCATCAAGCGCCTTGTCGGGCGCCGGTTTGATGACGCGCAGACTTCAAAGCATGCTGAGATGGCGCCTTTCAAAGTGGTAAAGGCTGACAACGGTGATGCCTGGCTCGAAGTGGACGGCGAAAAGTACTCCCCCAGCCAGGTTTCGGCCTTCATCCTCGGAAAGATGAAAGAAACCGCTGAATCCTACCTCGGCGAAAGCGTGACCGAAGCGGTGATTACTGTACCGGCATACTTCAACGATGCGCAGCGTCAGGCGACCAAGGACGCCGGCAAAATCGCCGGTCTGGAAGTCAAGCGGATCATCAACGAGCCGACAGCTGCAGCCATGGCTTACGGCCTGGAAAAAAAGGGTGAAGGCACGATCATCGTTTATGACCTTGGCGGTGGTACCTTCGACGTGTCCGTGCTCGAAGTTGGTGACGGCGTGATTGAGGTCAAGGCCACCAACGGTGATACCTTCCTGGGTGGTGAAGATTTCGATATCCGCATCATGGATTACCTCGCGGACGAGTTCCAAAAGGAAAACGGCATTGATCTGCGTAAGCAGACCGACGCGTTGCAGCGGCTCAAGGAAGCGGCAGAAAAAGCCAAGATCGAACTGTCTTCTTCGATGGAAACCGAAGTCAACCTGCCGTTCATCACGGCGGACGCAACCGGCCCAAAGCACCTGATGCTGAAGATTTCCCGTGCTAAGCTGGAAGCTCTGGTCGATGACCTGCTGCAGCGCACGATGGAGCCTGTGAAAAACGCGCTCAAAGACGCTGGCCTCGCCGCTGGTGATATTGATGAGATTGTCATGGTTGGCGGGATGACCCGCATGCCGAAGGTCAAGGAGCTGGTAAAAGGTTTCTTTGGCAAAGAGCCGAACCAAGGCGTGAACCCTGATGAAGTGGTTGCTATCGGTGCGGCCGTTCAGGGCGGTATTTTCCAGGGCGACGTGAAGGACGTTCTGCTGCTCGACGTGACCCCGCTGTCGCTGGGGATCGAGACGCTGGGCGGTCAAATGACCCGCCTGATCGACCGCAACACGACCATCCCGACCTCCAAAGGACAGACCTTCTCTACGGCTGCGGACAACCAATCTGCCGTGACCATCCGGGTTTTCCAGGGGGAGCGGCCGATTGCAGCCGACAACAAGATGCTGGGTCAATTCAACCTCGAAGGCATTCCACCGGCGCCGCGCGGCGTTCCACAGATCGAAGTCACCTTCGACATCGACGCCAACGGCATCGTGTCGGTGGAAGCCAAAGACAAGGGTACGGGGCGTGAGCAGAAAATCACGATCCAGGCCTCTGGCGGTCTGTCGGACGATGATATTGACCGCATGGTCAAGGACGCCGAAGCCAATGCTGCCGATGACCAGAAGCGCAAAGATCTGATCGAAGCCCGCAACTCCGCTGACAGTCTCGCCTACCAGGCAGAAAAGACCATCAAGGATAACGCGGACAAGATCGACGATGCGGCTCAAGCTGATATCCAGGCTAAGGCTGATGCGCTAAAGGTGGCTTCGGGGACGGAAGATCTTGACGACATCCGCGCCAAGACCGAAGCGCTGTCGGAAGCCATGATGGCGGTTGGTTCGGCGATTTACGGTGACCCGAACGCTGCAGAAGGCGGTGCTGGCTTCAATCCTGAAGACATGGCCGGCGGTGCGGATATGGGCGGCGATGATGTGGTTGACGCTGACTTCGAGGAAGTTAACGACGACAACAAATAACCCGCAGCGCTAGCATGTCCGGCGCGGTGCCAGAAACCGCTCTGGCTATGCAGCGGAGTGACGGAAGGGGGCTGATCAAAAAGGTCCTCTTCAAGTCTGGAGTGCAGTCCCATGTCAAAACGCGATTACTACGACGTTCTGGGTGTTTCGAAGTCCGCGACCGAGAAGGAGCTGAAGTCGGCTTTCCGTAAGCTGGCCATGGAGCATCATCCCGACCGCAATCCCGGTGATGAAGCCGCGGAAAGGACCTTCAAGGAGGTCAACGAGGCTTACGACGCGCTCAAGGATCCGCAAAAGCGTGCAGCCTATGATCAGTTTGGGCATGCAGCCTTTGAACAGGGCGGCAGTGGAAATCCCTATGGCAGCGGCGCTGGTGCAGCGGGTTTTGATGGATTTGGCGACATCTTCGAGGAGATGTTTGGCTCTGCCTTTGGCGGGCGCCGAGGCGGTGGACGCAGCCAGCCCGGTCGCGGTTCAGATCTGCAATACAACATGTCGATTACCCTCGAAGAGGCCTACGAAGGCAAAACTACACAAATCAAAGTGCCTTCAGCGGAATCCTGCTCGACCTGCAGCGGCTCCGGCGCCAAGCCTGGCACCAGCCCGACCCCGTGCGGGACCTGCGGCGGACGTGGTCGCGTGCGCACGCAGAACGGCATTTTTGCCATGGAGCGCGGCTGTCCGACGTGTGGCGGTCAAGGGCAGGTGATCAGCGATCCCTGTCGCTCGTGCAGCGGCGCGGGCAAGGTGGCGAAAGACAAGCAACTGTCCGTCAACATCCCGGCCGGTGTCGAAGACGGCACCCGCATTCGTCTTTCTGGCGAAGGCGAGCTGGGGCAACGCGGCGGACCGACGGGCGACCTTTATATTTTCCTGAACATCACCGATCACGACCTGTTCGAACGTGACGCGCAGCACTTGTTCATCGCCATGCCAGTCGGCATGAGTGCGGCGGCGCTAGGTGGCGATATCGAAGTGCCAAGCATCGATGGTGCGCGGGTCCGGGTCAAGATCCCCGCCGGTGCTCAGTCCGGCCAGCAGCTCCGTCTGCGCGGCAAGGGGATGTCGATCTACCGGCGACAGGAACGCGGTGACCTCTATGTCCGCATCGAGGTCGAAACCCCCACAAATCTGACCAAGCGTCAGAAAGAGCTGCTGGAAGAATTCGAGAAGGAGGGTAACGCTCACTCGCCTCTGGCTGCGAAGTTCCTCAACAAGGTCAAAGGTTTCTTCAGCGCGGAGTAGGGCTGTTTAAGCCCCTCGAAACCTGTGATAGAAGACCCCATTATAGGATGATTTAGGAGGGTCAATCATGTTCACAGATCTCTACACAAAGCAGCTGGCTGGATACGCGAGCTACCATCAGGACGAACGTAACGAAGCCACGCACTTCGTCGGCATTCCCCTGATTGTGATCGGTGTGCTGTTTGTCGCTTCCTGGCCCAAACTGTTGGGCTTGCCGCTTTCGGTTTACGTGTTTGTTGCTTTCGCGATCCTGTGGATGTCCATGGATCTGCTGATTGGCGGGATTGTGGTCCTGCTGGCATTGCCGTTCCTTTGGCTGGGGATCACCTGGTACGACCCGAGCCTCTCGGTGATGTGGAAAATCATCATTGCCATTGGCTTGCAGGTCGTAGGCTGGGGCTTTCAGCTGGTGGGCCATGCCTTTGAAGGTCGGCGTCCAGCGCTGCTCGACAATCTGTTTCAAGGACTGCTCGGCCCGACGTTTCTGATCTATGAAGTGGTCCACCGCATGGGCATGAAGCAGAAACTCAAAGAGGGCGTTGATGCTGAACTGTCCCGCTTGACCCAGTCCTAAACCCCGTCCTGAAACCTTCCTGATCGAGGCCACTCCATTCCCATGATCCGTCGTCTTCTGCCTTGGGCCATTGTTGCTTTCCTTTTGGCTGTCGCGTTTTTCGTCGGCACAGCATTCTGGAGAGCCTCGCAGTTGCCCGAAGACCTGACTGCGTCAGTCACGGACACGGTCGACGCACCCGTAGAAGCAGTCTGGATGGTTTTAAATACCTCGGGCGTCCTTACCGAGCGCTTTGACGAGGTTGAATTTGAAGAGGTGACCGAAGACGCGCAGGGCTTGGTCAGCTGGACCTCCCGGCACGAAGACCGCAACTATTTCACCCGTTTCGAGCGTACCCGGGCTGAACAGCCTCAAGGCGGCGCACAATGGGTCTATGCCTACACTATCACACCCGAGGAGGTGCCCGTGGTGACGGCGCGGGAAGTCCTCATGCTCGACAAGGGCAATGGTGTCACGCAGGTGACCGTGACCGACACCATGAAAATCACCAACAGGCAAATGCGCATGTGGATGGGGGTTCTGGGGATCGACAGTGGCGCCAAGAACGAACTCAAAGCGATTTTGGCGCTCGCCGATGCAGCAGAAGCGGCACTTTAGCCGCCTCTGTCAGCTGCTGATCTCTAGATGATTTTCATCTCGATCAGCTTTTCGGCAATCTGCACAGCATTGAGCGCTGCACCTTTGCGCAAGTTGTCCGAAACACACCAGAATGCCAGACCGTTTTCCGTTGTTGCATCTTCGCGAATGCGGGAGACGTAGACAGCGTCTTCGCCTGCTGCTTCCTTGGGCGTGACATAGCCCTCGTCCTGGCGGTGATCGACCACGATGCACCCTTCCTGCGCGGCAAAGGCCTGGCGGGCTTCTTCGGTGGTGATGGGGTTTTCGAATTCGACGTTTGCGGAAACGGCGTGAGAAATGAATACCGGCACGCGAACACACGTCGCGGAGAGCTTGATTTTCGGGTCGAGGATCTTCTTGGTCTCGACCGTCATTTTCCACTCTTCCTTGGTCGAGCCATCGTCCATGAAGCTGTCAATGTGGGGAATGCAGTTAAAGGCGATTTCCTTGGTCAGCTGCTCCGGCATGACGGGTTCGTTGACGTAGATCCCCCGAGTCTGGCGAAACAGCTCGTCCATCGCTTCCTTGCCCGCGCCAGATACCGACTGGTAGGTCGAACACACCACGCGATTGATCTTGGCCCGGTCGTGTAGCGGCTTGAGTGCGATCATCAGTTGGATGGTCGAGCAATTTGGGTTGGCAATGATGTTCTTGCGGTTGGCCTGCGCTGCCCAAGGTTCGAGTGCCTGGGCGTTTACTTCGGGCACAATCAGCGGACAGTCTGGGTCCATACGGAAGTGCGACGTGTTGTCGATGACGATACAGCCCGCCGCCGCTGCCTTCGGAGCAAATTCGGCGGAAATTTTGCCGCCGGGGGAGAACAGCGCGATGTCGACGTTCGTGAAATCAAAAGTGGCGAGGTCTTCGATCTTGAGGATCTTGTCTTCACCAAAGCTGACTTCCTGGCCCGCTGAGCGGCTAGAGGCTACGGCGTGGGCCTTGTCGATCGGGAACTGGCGCTCATCGAGGATGGAGAGGATCTCGCGACCCACGTTGCCGGACGCGCCGACAACTGCAACGGTGTAACCCATGATTTCTGTTTTCCTCGATTAACCGGAAATTGACTTTGAAAGTTCGGCAAGAACGGCATCACCCATGCCTGTACAGCTGGTGAGCGTCGCACCTTCGGACATGATGTCGCCCGTCCGCACGCCGGAGCCGAGAACACGGTCCACCGCAGCCTCGAGCAGGTCAGCGTCGTCGCTCTTGTCCAGCGAGTAGCGCAACGCCATGGCGAGGGACAAAATGCAGGCAAGAGGGTTGGCCTTATCCTGACCTGCGATGTCGGGCGCTGAGCCGTGGACCGGCTCATACAGCGCTTTGGATTTGCCCGTTGCTTCGTCCCGTGCCCCCAGCGATGCCGAGGGCAGCATGCCCAGCGAGCCGGTGAGCATGGCGGCGACGTCGGAAAGCATGTCGCCGAACAGGTTGTCTGTGACAATCACGTCAAACTGCTTGGGCGCGCGGACCAGCTGCATGCCGCAGTTGTCCGCCAGGATGTGCTCAAGCTGCACGTCGGCAAATTCGTTGTCGTGAACCCACTGCACTTCCTCTTTCCAGAGAATGCCAGATTCCATGACGTTGTTCTTTTCAGAGGAATGCACCCGGTTGCCGCGCTTCTGCGCCAGGTCAAAGGCAACCCGCGCCACGCGACGGATTTCGTAGGTGTCATAAACCTGTGTGTTGATGCCGCGGCGCTCACCGTTGGGCAGGTCGCTGATTCCGCGCGGCTCGCCAAAGTAGACCCCGCCGGTCAGCTCGCGCACAATCATGATGTCCAGGCCGGCAACCAGCTCCTTCTTCAGCGAAGATGCCTCAGCCAGGGCGTCGAAACAGATCGCCGGACGTAAGTTAGCAAACAGCTCAAGATCCTTGCGCAGGCGCAGCAGGCCGCGCTCGGGCCGCAGGGAAAAGTCGAGCGTATCATACTGAGGCCCGCCAACGGCACCAAACAGCACGCAATCAGCCGCCAACGCCTGATCCACGATCTCATCTGTGATCGGCGCACCGTAGGCGTCGTAGGCCGAGCCGCCGACTTTGTCTTCGGTGATGTTCACGTCCAGACCACGGTTATCGCCAAACCAGTCAATGGTCCGGCGAACCTGTGTCATCACTTCCTGACCGATGCCGTCACCGGGGAGTACGAGGATGTTGTGAGCCATAGTGCTAGGTCCTTGCGTGGGAACAGAAATGCTTCCTTTTTGTGTATTGCGGCAGGGGTGGACTGTCCACGGGTGCAGCGTTGACGCTGAGGCTGGCCAGTGGCGTTCCACACGCAACACGAATCAACTCATTGATAGAAAAAAACAACTATACTTCTCTAATAACGCTAGATTATGCGACCCATTTTTGGCAAAAGAGGGTGGATAATGGTTTACGGGTTCAGGAGTCATGAGGAGCACGCAGGTGCCACATCTTTGCACTATGATGGTGGCCATCCTCACCGCCTTGCTCGCTCTCGGTGTACCCGTGATGGCAAAGGCTCAGGATAGCTCTGATCTATTTGCGCTAACAGAGACCAACGCGCGGGGGTCCGGCTCCGGCGTGCCGGCTAACGAGATCGCGTTTTCAGTCCGCCTGGTGCACTCGGTCAAATTCCCGCTAACCTCGGAGCGCTGCTACTATCAGTTCTTTGTGGACGCCCTAGGTTCGAGCCCTCTGGCAGAGGCCCGTTTTGTGGTCGAGCTGTCGTCGAAGGGACAAATTGTCGGACAAACTACCGCTTCGGTTAATAACCTGGACGGCCAACGCATCTCCCAGCGGATCCGAGAGTTTGCTTTTGACGGTCCCTGCCGCCTGGACGGTGTTCGGATTGTTGAAGCAACAGGTGACTACGTGCCTGAAGGAGAAAACTACACGGTTCTGGTCGATCTGCTTGAACGACAAGCCGTGATAGCCCTCGACTTCGAACCTCTCGTCGTGGCTTTGGGCGAGAACGCCACCTTGCCTGGCGCGCCACCAGTCAAGGCTTCATCGAACTCGGTTAACGATGATCTGGAACGGAGTTGCGTGGTTCGCAGCTCCAACCTCCGAACCGGACCAGGCATAGAATTCAACATCGTCACGGTCATGCAGCAGGGGCTAGCGGTGTTTACGGAAAAGCGCACCGGTGATGGCACCTGGCACAAGGTCCGCACACAATTTGGCCGTCAAGGCTGGGTTTACTACACGCTACTTGGCGGCTGTCCGGGTTAGCGGCATCGAAAGGAAAAAAGAGATGAACATCATGCAAAAGGGCGGCGTTCTAGGCGTCATAGCGGGTTTTCTAGCGCTTTCTGCGTGCGACAGCGGCGATCAGCGCTTATGTACAGAGGCGAATTGGTATCAGACAGGCGTTTTCCACGCGCAGCAGGGCTATGAAAACCGGCTGCCGAAGCTTCAGTCAATCTGCTCTGAAATCGGGATTACACCTGATGCCGCTGAATATACGCGTGGTTATATTTCGGGTCCGAACCTGCCGCGGTTGAATTTGTAGGAGTGAACATAATGCGCCTTCGCCTTTTGGGTCTTGTCTTCTCGATACTGGCTGCGCTGAGCGTATCCAGCCCGGCGGTGGCGCAACTCTACATGAACGGAGCTGGAGGCGTTTACAGCAATTTGGAAAGCTCTGGCCTGGCTGGACGATTTGCGCTGGGCGCAGAGCCCCTCGATTGGATCAAGGTAGAGGGATCTGTATTGGCGACAGGGCATGACCAAGCCTGTTGTTCTCTTGCTCTAGATGCGACAGGTTGGCTCACGGTTCTGGGGGCAGGTCCCTTGAGCCTCGGGCTTGGCGGGGGAGCGGGAATGCTGTCCTTTGTTGATATCAATGATCCAAGCCAGGACTATGACTGGACACCCTATTTCGTCTCGGGAATTGAGGCAGAGTTCGCACTAACGCGGCACTTTTCCTTCTTCGGTCGAGGCGAGCTGGGACTTGGAGAATTACGTGGCTACGCAGGCATCAAACTCGGCTTTTGACGACCTTCTCAGCGAACGGGGCTATTTGCTGGCTGACGGTGCAACAGGGACCAATCTCTTCGACATGGGGTTGGAGAGCGGAGAGGCGCCGGAGGCGTGGCTTCTCGAACACCCGGATAGGGTTCAGGCGCTGCATCAGTCTTTTGTTGATGCCGGCAGTGATATTTTCCTCACCAACACCTTCGGCGGAACGCGTCACCGACTCAAATTGCACGGTTTGGACGATCAGGTTACCTCGCTCAATCGGACGGCTGCCAGGCTGGCGCGTGGTATCGCAGACGAGGCTGATCGACCGGTTCTGGTTGCCGGTTCGGTCGGTCCGACTGGAGAGCTTCTGACACCGCTGGGCAAGTTGGAAAAAACCGATGCGGTTAACAGCTTCAAGGAACAGATTGAGGGCCTGGTCGAGGGCGGTATCGATTTAGTCTGGATCGAAACCATCTCAGCACCCGATGAGCTGGAGGCCGCGGCCGAGGCAGCGCGTAGCTTTGATCTACCGGTTTGCGCCACTATGAGTTTTGACAGCGCGGGTCGCACCATGATGGGGCTGACCCCGCGCGCCTTTGCCAGCCTTGCCACCGACTTCAACCTAGACGGCTTTGGCGCAAACTGCGGCGTTGGCGCTGCGGATTTGATGAGTTCGGTGATCGGTTTTGCAGACGCGACGCCATCCCAGCCGATCATCGCCAAAGCGAATTGCGGCATTCCAAGTTACGAAGACGGCAAGATCGTCTACAGCGGTACCGTGGAACAAATGGCCGCCTACGCCCAACTCGCGCGGGCAGCGGGGGCAAAAATCATAGGTGGTTGCTGTGGAACAAAGCCGGAGCATATCAGGGCAATGCGGAGCGCGCTGGACGAAGAACAGCACTCAGATTTCCGCGTGCTCGCCATCGAACTGGCCTTGGGTCGGATGTCGGATGGTGCCCGACAGATTGCCATTGGCCAAGATGCTCTAAAAAGCTCTACACGGCGGGGCGGCGGCAACCGTCGCCGCCGCGGCTGAAACCGTGTCTTCATCAGCCTTGGATGACATAGAGGCCCTGTGGTCTGTCGAGGGGCGGACTGCTGCTTTGGCCGCCAGTGTTGTTGCTCTTGCCGACGCACTTGGTCTGGAGGAAGCGACGGTCCTCGATAACACGCTGAGCGCACCGACCTTCGATTTCAGCGCCATCATTCTCGCGCAGTCTGACACGGGTTCCGCCCTGCCAGCTCTTCTGGCCGAAGCCGGGTTTGCTGGTCACCCGGCGCTGTCTGATCCCTCGCTTGATGACACGGCGTTGATGATTGTCTGTCAGGATAGCCTGACCGCGCTCAGCGCATTGCTCGGGGAAAGCGTAGACGCTTTGCTGACCCTGACGGAGGTTCATCAGCTTGAGGTGCAAGGTCTTTGGTTGGCCCAGCATCTGTCGGCGGCTTTGCAGGGTCAGATGATGCTGATGGCGACCCGTGACGCCCTCCCGGCTCAGGTGCCCGCCTCGCTGAAAGCCACGGCCGGGTTGGCGCAGGAGCTATCGCTGACGGTACCGGATCTGCCCTGGACGGCTGATCGATGGCCCATCTCCGATCAGGTGTCTTCACTGCAGTCGCTTTCAGGCCTCTTGCAAGGCTTTAACGTCGAGGCCGGGGCGGTTCTCGAAGCCGCCAAAATGTGTGCGGAGAGCCGCTTTACCGCTGATGCGCTGGGAAGACTCCACTGCGAGATGGGGCAGGCGCTTGATGATTTGAACCGAGCGCTGGACCAGTGGTCGCCGCCGAGCCAGGCCCAGCAGCTCGCGTCACCGGGTGAAGTTGCGCTGGTTCAAGGCGCACTGGCCCGTGCCCGTGACGTGCTGGAGCAAGCCACGGGCGAACCGGAATAGTCTGGTCGTTTAGGCCATTTCGGCGGCCAGGCAGCTAGATCACCGCCGCCAGGCGTGCGGCCTTATTGATGGCGCGCTTGGCGTCAAGTTCCGCGGCTTTGTCGGCGCCGCCGACGATGTGCACGGTGACGCCTTTGGCCTCAAGCGGTGCTGCGAGGTCACGCAGGGATTCCTGACCGGCACACAGGATAATGTTATCGACATCCAGCCACCGCGGATTCTCACGCGCTTCACCTTCAGAGATCATCAAACCTTCATCACTGATGCGCTCATAGTTGACGCCACCGATGAAGTTCACGTCCTTCATGCGCAGGGAAGCCCGGTGGATCCAGCCCGTGGTTTTGCCCAGTCCAGCACCATGCTTGCTGGTCTTACGCTGTAGCAAGGTGACCTGTCGAGCAGGGGCAGAAGGCTGTGGACCTTGCGGCGACAGGCCGCCTGCGACCTGTTCCGGGTCAACTACGCCCCATTCTTCGAGCCATTCTTCGATGTTGACGGTTGGCGAAGGGTGTTCCTGTACCAAGTATTCGGTAACATCGAACCCGATGCCGCCCGCACCAATGACGGCAACTTTCTCACCAACTTTGGCCTTTCCGGCCAGAACGTCGATGTAGGTGAGCACTTTGGGGTGATCCTGCCCTTCGATCTCTGTGTCGCGCGGCGTGACCCCTGTGGCAACGATCACTTCGTCAAAGCCTTCGAGATCTTCGGCGCTGGCCCGCGTGTTCAGGCGGACTGTAACCCCCGATATCTCAATCATACGCGCAAAGTACGCCAGCATGCCGTGGAACTCTTCCTTTCCAGGGACTACAGCCGCCATATTCAATTGCCCGCCGATCTTGTCGGAGGCTTCGAACAGGGTAACCTCATGGCCGCGCTCGTCGAGGACGATAGAGGCCTGCATCCCGGCAGCTCCTGCACCCACGACGGCAACCTTCTTTTTTTGTGTCGTCGGCAGGTAGTTCAATTCGGTCTCGTTGCAGGCACGTGGATTCACCAAGCAGGATGAAGTTTTCATCGAGAAGGTATGGTCCAGACAGGCTTGGTTACAGCCAATGCAGATGTTGATTTCATCCGTCCGGCCCTGCGCTGCTTTCCGAACCAAATGGGGGTCTGCGAGGAAAGGACGCGCCATCGAGACCATGTCAGCAGCCCCGTCAGCGAGGATTTCTTCCGCCGTATCCGGGTGGTTGATCCGGTTGGTGGTGATCAGCGGGATGGAGACTTCACCCATCATCTTTTTGGTCACCCAGGCAAAGGCAGCGCGCGGCACGCTGGTGGCGATGGTCGGAATCCTTGCTTCGTGCCAGCCGATTCCGGTGTTGATGATGGTGGCGCCGGCAGCCTCAACGGCTTTAGCGAGCTGGACCACTTCTTCCCATGACGAGCCATTGGGGATCAGGTCGATCATGGACAGGCGGTAGATCAGGATAAAGTCCGGTCCCACAGCCTCACGACAGCGGCGCACGACCTCAACGGGGAATCGCATGCGGTTGGCATAGTCGCCGCCCCATTCGTCGGTGCGTTTGTTGGTGTGGGTGACCAGGAACTGATTGATCAGGTAGCCTTCTGATCCCATGATCTCGACCCCGTCGTACCCCGCTTCGCGCGCAAGAACGGTCGCGTTGACGTAGGCTTGGATCTGCTCCTCTACCCCTTCGGTGGTCAGTTCTCGTGGGGCAACCGGGGTGATGGGCGACTTGATCGCTGACGGCGCGACACCGCCTTTTGGGTTATAAGCGTAGCGACCAGCGTGCAGGATCTGCATGGCGATTTTACCGCCTTCGGCGTGGACAGCCTGAGTTATTTCACGGTGTTTGTTGGCATCTTCGACGGTTTCCATGCTGCCGCCACCAATGACCGGCGCGCCATCTTGGTTGGGGCCAAA
>PAHJ01000090.1 GCA_002705565.1 Geminicoccus sp.
CCCACAGCCGCAGGAACCTGGCTGACGCTGCTGATCCAAAACGGGCGGCACTGGCGGCGGAAGTAATAGAGCACGCAGGTCAGGATATACAGGCTGGAGGTCAGCGACTGACCCCGCGCTTGGGGCGCCACCATGGTCAAGCCAAGGTGCAGGACGTCTTCATCCTGCCCCCCCAGCTGCACCGGCAGAAGGCGCATGACGTTGAAGGCCAGCGCCTGGCCCGTCTTGCTGTCTTCGATCAGGGTGATGATCGCCTCTGACCAGAAAGAGCCTTTGCTGCGGAAAACGCCATAGTCCAATTCGGCACCCTCCAGGCTCTGACGCGCGATCTCGCGGCAGGGGCTGGCCCATGCCTCAAGGTCGTTTTCACTCATCCACAGACCCGGACGCTCTGCAATCAGTACCCGCAGATTGCCGGGCAGACGCAGAGAGCAGAACATATGCCGTTGAAATATCGACGACATTCGTGGTTGAAGGCGAGGGCGAGGCGATGGGTTCATGTCATTTGTCTTAAAGCGAAAAGAGCTTTGCATGTGCCCTAACTGAGTCTAAATTCGAAACGGTTTTTAGAAAAAACAATGGGTTTTCCTTATTGTTTATAAAGGCTTGGATTGGATCACTCAGGGTGATGGATCCGGCAATTTGAGCTCCAAGGCGTACGATATGCAACTCCGATCCCGCATAACATTAGCAGCAGCGTTCTTCCTGCTTGCGCCTGTTGTGCTGTTTTTTCTGATCGATTTGATGCGTGATCGCTTTATTGCCAGTTCATTTGTAGAGCGGCAGTTCGAAGACGACCAGCCATTCATCGCGGGCTTTGTCCGTGAAGCCAGCCTGCGGCTGGAAGCGCCTGCCGCAGAGATCCAGGCGATTTTGCCCACGGAGACCATCCCCCAATCCTTCCTCGACCCTGATACCGGGTCGCTGATCTACGAGCCTTGGACGACCATGCAATTCCGGCTCGAGCAGATAGCCAAGAAGCACGACGGGTTGAGCTTTGGCTTATTTGACCGGGACCGGCAGCTGCTGGTCAGTGTCGGCGATGATATCGACCTGCTCGCGCAGGACTTCGACGGTGCTAACCGGTCCGATGCCCAGGGGATGTCCTCCGACAGTGACGCTTTCATGATGCGCCAAACCCTGCGCACGCTGCGTGGGCTCTACGTCTACGTGGGCGTCCTTCCTGCGCGTGATTTTATCGGGAATATTGCGGAATCCGTGGGTGAGCCGGTCGCGTTGATCCATCGTTCAGTGCGTGAAGACCCCCAGCCAGTCACAGCACCGGGTCCCGTGCTGGACCAGAATATCGTGCGCAAGGGCGTCGGCCTGCCAGCCGCCACCGCCGATGCGCCGAACCGCTATGCCGACGCGCTGCAGTTTTGGGAAGCGGTGGAGGGTGCCGCGTTGACCAGCATGCCGCGCCGGTACTTTACAGTATCTGAGGATGATCACCGGGCCATCGTGACTGAAATCCGGATAGAAGCTCTCACACCGGTTCTGGAGCAAGCGACGTTTGTCCGGCTGGTTCGCGACCGAACGCAAGCTGCCATTCGCGAGGAAAAGCAAAACCGCCTGGTGTACGGCGGTTTCACGGTGCTGATTCTGGTGTCGGTGGTTTTGCTGCTGTGGTTCTTCAACCGCTCTTTCCGTCCGCTGACGGACCTGATCGAGGCGCTGCGCGCTCTGGCTCGACACGATTTCGACTACCGCATTCCGCACACCAAGCGGCGCGATGAGCTGGGTGCACTGGCGCGGGGGCTGACCGATTTTCGTGCCTCGCTGGTGGACCGCGAACGGCTGGTTCTGCTCAAAGAACAGATGGAATTTGCAGCCCAGATCCAACGCTCTATTCTGCCCCCTGCCTTCGACGTGACCAATTTTGTCTCCATCGATGCCATCACTCAACCGGCAGAGGATGTGGGCGGAGATTTTTACGACGTGTTCAATCTGGCCAACGGCAATGCCGGAATTGTTGTTGCTGACGTTGCGGACAAGGGCATGGGATCGGCCTTATTCGGGGCGCTGGCGTCCTCTCTGGTCCGGGCTACGGCACGGCTCTACGATGACCCCAGCCGCGTGCTGGCCGCCGTCAACCGTCAGCTGGCGGAGCGCAACGAGGCCAATCTGTTTGTCACCCTGTTCTACGGGGTGTTGGACCGACGGTCGGGGGAGCTGACCTATTGCAACGCGGGGCATGAACCGCCCTTGCATATGCACCGACGCGACAGCGGTGACTTATGGGTGGAACGCACACCCACGACCAAGGGACTCCCGCTGGGCCTGGTCCCCGACACGCCGTTTGAAAGTGGCACGATCAAGTTGGATGTGAACGATAACCTGGTGCTGTTTACCGATGGGATTACCGAGGCTGAAAACAATGACAACCGCCTCTTTTCCGCCGCCTCGCTCAACGAGCTTCTGCTGCAACAAAGCAGCAGCGCACCGGCGGATATCATCAAGAGCGTGTTGCACGATGTCCGCGCCTTTGCCGGCAATCACCCGCAGAGTGACGACATCACGCTGATGGTGATTCGCTACGACGGGGTGCCGGAAGAAAAAGCTACCGATAATTACCATGGCGAAGAAGGGCGCGATGGTCCTAAACTCCGGATTGTTGGAAACACCTGATCATATTTAGGACGCCCACATGAGCCGAGACGCTTCTGCTTCTGTCGCCTTTGCTGCCCGTACCACCAAAGAGACCATCCCGCTGATCGCCATCCCGACCGACCCGGGACGATCATGGCTGAAGACCTTGCCCGCTCGACATGCGGCGTGGTTGCAGGCTCAGGGTGCGGCCCTGGACAAGGCTGGCCTGGTTATCTTGGCACCGGATGAGAACGGCGCGGTTGAGGCGGTTTATTTCAGTCCCACCAGCCACGCTGGCGATGCCTGGCACCTCGCTCATTTACCTGGCGCGTTGCCCGAAGGGCGCTACGCCCTGGACGACACTAAACTGGACCGAGTTCAGGCAACACAGTTTGCCTTTGGCTGGGCTGTGGCACAGCTGCCGGACCAGCGCTACCAGTCCAAACCTGCGATCAAGGAGCTGCGAACGCTGGTGTGGCCGACCCATGCGGTGCGGGAAGAGGTTCTGGCCTGGGTCGAAGGCGTGATCATGACCCGCCGTCTGGTCAACACGCCAGCCGAAGACCTTGGCCCGGCGGAGTTGTCAAACGCAGCTCGGGAGCTCGCCAATGCCTTTGGTGGACGCATGCAGGAAGTCGTGGGGGCGGATCTGCTGAGCGAGGGTTTTCCGGCCGTTCATGCCGTAGGACGAGGCGCGCTGCCCAGCCGCGCACCGCGCGTCATGGCGCTGCGATTCACGGTGTCCAAGTCGGCGCCGACGGTGGCTCTGGTCGGCAAGGGCGTGGTGTTTGATACGGGCGGACTCGACATCAAGCCCCGCTCGTCCATGCGTCATATGAAGAAGGATATGGGCGGCTCAGCGGTGGCACTGGGGGTGGCCCGAACGCTGTTGGAGCAGGGGGTCAACCTGAACCTGCTGGTCATCATCGGTGCCGTCGAAAATGTCGTATCAGCCGGTGCTTTCCGTCCCGGTGACGTGCTGCAAACCCGCAAGGGGCTGACGGTAGAAGTCGGTGATACCGATGCTGAAGGCCGCCTGGTATTGGCCGACTGTCTAACCTATGCGGGGGAACAAGAGCCAGATCTGATCATCGATTTTGCGACGCTGACGGGCGCGGCGCGGGTTGCACTCGGACCGGATCTGCCCCCGGTCATGTCGCGCGACGCAGCGCTGTCTGCGACCATGGCTCAAGTCGGGTTCAGCGTCGGCGATCCCCTCTGGTCCATGCCCTTGTATCCGCCCTATGCCCAGCATCTGCGCAGCAGTATCGCAGACATGGGCAACATCACCGAAGGCTTTCCCTTTGCCGGATCCATCACCGCTGGCCTGTTCCTCGAACGCTTTGTGCCGAAGTCCATTCCGTGGGCCCATCTGGATGTATTCTGCTGGAACCCGTCATCGCGAGCGGGCCGCCCGACCGGGGGTGAAGCCCATGCTGTGCGTGCGGTTGCGACCTTTTTGAAAGGCTGGAAGCCTTCGAAAAAGGGGCGCTGAGGCGGGTTAAGGACCTAGTAGCCCAATTCCAGGCTGACCAGATTGCTGAACGGCAAGCCCTTGCGCAGTTCTTCGATTGCGTCCGCCACGCTGATAATGGCCGATTCCGGCGTGGTGACTGAGGCTGTGTGCGGGGTGATGAACACGCGGGGATGATCCCACAGTGGATTGTCGACCGGCAGGGGTTCTTCGTTGAACACATCCAGAACCGCCACTTCGATCTTACCCCGTTCCAAGGCTTTGAGCAGATCTTCTTCGACCATGTGCGCCCCCCGCCCGGCGTTGATCACCGCAGCGCCCGCAGGCAAACGGTTGAACGTGCCACGGCCGAGAATGCCTTCAGTCTCTTCCGTCAGCGGCAGCAGGCATACCAGAATCTGAGTGCGCGGCAGGAATTTTTCCAGACCCTCCAGCCCGTCAAAGGACTGCACTTCGTCAAAGTGCTTAGGGGTTCGCGACCAGCCGATGACATTGTAGCCCATGCCGCGCAGTGCCCCGGCGCACGCGCGCCCCAGCACGCCCATCCCCATGATGCCAACGGTAACCTCCGGTGCTAAAGGCACCGTTTCCGGCTCCCACAGCTTCCGCGCATGAGCGGCAAAGGTGCGGTGCATCCGGCGGGAGCACAGCAGCGTGGCCATGACCACAAATTCCACCATGCCCTGCGTCAGCCCTGGATCCACCATCCGGACCAAGGGCACGTCGGTGGGAAAGGTTGGGTCTTTGAGCACGTGGTCTACGCCCGCGCCTGTTGAGATCACCAATTTGAGGTTCGGCATGGACGCGATCAGGCCCTGGGGTGGTTCCCATACAATGGCGATGTCGATGTCGCTGGGGTCACCCACAAAGGGGAAGGTCACAATCTCCAGACCCGGTATCCGCTGATTCAACGCGTCTTTCCAGCGACCGATCAAGTAGCGATCCGTCTTCAGCAGTACCTTCATGTAGCCGTCCTTCCCCGAACAATCCCGGTGTTGAGGGAGACTATTGGCGGACCGCTGCGCTGTCGTCTACTGCCAATTCAGTCGCCGCCTTCAACAGAGCCTTGGTGTACGGCTCTGAGGGGCTGTCAAACAGGCTTTGCGCGCCGCCCGCCTCCACAACCTTGCCCGTTTGCATCACCAGAACCCGGTGCGCCATGGAGCGTACGACTTTGAGATCGTGAGAAATGAACAGATAGGCCAGCCCCAGATCCGCTTGTAGCGTGCGCAGCAGGTCCAGCAGCTGGGCCTGAACGGTCATATCCAGCGCGGAGGTTGGTTCGTCGAGGATGATCAGCTTGGGTGACAGGATAAGCGCCCGCGCCACGGCGATCCGTTGGCGCTGACCGCCGCTGAACTCGTGGGGGAAGCGATGGCGGGCGGAGGGGTCCAGACCCACGGTTTCCAGCGCTTCGATCACCCGCGCTTCAGTTTCATCGACGCTCAAGTCCTGAGCGTGGATGCTTAGGCCTTCGCCAATGATTTCACTGACACTCATCCGGGGCGACAGGCTGCTGAAGGGGTCCTGAAACACCACCTGCATCTCGCGCCGCAAGGGCACCATTTGCTGGGGTTCAAAGGCATCGATGTTTTGGTTGAGGTACACAATTGGCCCCTCGGACGACACCAGCCGTAACAGCGCCATGCCGAGTGTGGATTTGCCAGACCCGGATTCTCCGACAACGCCCAGCGTTTCGCCTTCGCGGATCGACAGCGTGACCCCGTCCACAGCTTTGACGGCGCCAACCTGCCGCTTGAGCACGCCGGCGAGGATCGGAAAGTGGACCTTCAGGTTATCGGTTTCCACCACAACCTTGGCATTGTCGGGCAAGGGGCTTGGTTCGCCGCTGGGTTGGCTGCCCACCAGTTTGCGGGTGTAGGGGTGGGTCGGGGTGACCAGCGTGCTGTCACGCGCGCCAGATTCGACCACCTGCCCACGCTCCATCACCACCACATCGTCAGCCATGGCATGGACGACGTCCAGATCATGGGTGATTAGCAGCATGGCCATATTCCGCTCCCGCTGCTTCTGACGCAGCAGTTCCAGGATTTGCGCCTGTACCGTGACATCCAGCGCCGTGGTCGGTTCATCGGCGATCAGCAGGTCGGGTTCATTGGCCAGCGCCATCGCGATCATCACCCGCTGCCGCTGCCCGCCACTGAGTTCATGCGGATAGGACCGTGCCTGTCGCTTGGGGTCGCGGAGGCCAACATCTTCGAGCAGTCCCGGAACCATCTCCCGTGCTTTGCGCATGTCGATGCGCTGGTGGATCATGATAATTTCGGCGACCTGACGGTCTACTTTCTGCACCGGGTTGAGTGAGATCTGCGGTTCTTGAAAGATCATCGAGATTTCGTTGCCGCGAATGCCACGCAAAGCCTTGGGCTGAGCTTGCAGCAGATCTTCGCCCTTCCACAGTACCTGGGAGCGTTCGCTGTGCGCGGCGACCGGGTAGGGCAGAAGTTGCAGGATCGACATAGCCGATACCGTCTTGCCCGATCCAGATTCACCGACCAGCGCCGTGGTCCTGCCCGCTTCGATGGTGAAGTTGATATCCTGCGCACCAACAACCCGTCCCTCTGGGGTGTCGAAGAACACGTCCAGATTTCTGACATCCAACAAGGTCACGCGGCTTGCTCCTCGGTGATGGGTTTGGTGGAGGCGTACTTTTTCGGCAGTTTTATGGATATCGCCTTGCGCGGGTCCATGGCGTTGCGGACCCCTTCGCCGATGAACACCATCAGCATGGTGATCGTCCCCAGACCGGCAAAGATCGGGAATACCAGCCACCATTTGGTGATGTTGGCCAGCCCTTGGCGGGTCATTTCACCCAGCGACGGCGAACCTGGCGGCAAGCCGAAGCCAATAAAGTCCAGTCCAGAAAGCACCGTGATCGACCCGGCCAGCGCAAACGGTAGGAAGGTGATGGTGCCAACCATGGCATTGGGGAAGACGTGCCGCCACATCACGGTGAAGTTGCTCACGCCCAAAGCCCGCGCGGCGGTGATGTACTGGTAGTTTCTTGCTTTGAGGAACTCCGTGCGGATCGTGCCGACAAAGCCGGTCCACCCGAACAGCGACAGCAGGAATAGCAATAGCCAGAAATTCGGCTGCAACACGCCGATGATGGCGATGATGATAAACAGCGTTGGCAGCGAGCCATAGATCTCCAGCACGCGCTGCAGGATCAGGTCCAGCCAGCCCCCAAAGTATCCCGACATCGCCCCCACGCTCAGCCCGATCGAGGCGGTAATGGCGACGTACATGAAACCAAAAAGGAAGCTGATCCGTATGCCGTACATCAGTCGCGCGACCACATCGCGGCCCTTGTCATCGGTGCCCAGCCAGTGGTTCCGGTCGGGCGGGGAGGGAAATTCTGACCCCGCATCCTTGACCACCCGGCGGTAGTGATAGGGCACCACGGGCCACACCATGAAGCCGTTGGCGTTGATTTCCTCGGCGATGAATGGGTCGTAATAGTTTGTCGGCCCAGCAAAGCCGTTGAACTCGCTTTCCGGGTACTCGACCAGAAACGGGAAGTAGGCATTGCCCTTGTAGCTGACGTAAATCGGGCGGTCGTTGGCCAGCACGTTGGAGCAAAGGCTCGTGACAAAGATCAGCGTCACGAAAATCAGCGAAAACAGCGCGCGCCGGTCGGCCAGAAAGCGCAACCAGCGGCGGTAGCCGATCTCGGTTGTGGGGATCAGGCCAAGGATCTTGTAGGGCTTGAGTCTCATACCTTGCGCCCTTCAAAATTGATGCGGGGATCGATCAGGGTGTAGGTGATGTCGGTCACCAGAACCAATGTCAGACCAATCAGGCCGCTAACCCAGATGTTGGCATAGAGAATGGGGTAGTCGCGGTTCGACAAAGCATCGAGACCGAGCATGCCCAGGCCGTTGAGGTTGAAGATCCGTTCGATGAACACCGATCCTGTAAACAGCAACCCGACCAGCAGCCCCGGAACACCGGAAAGCACCAGAATCATAGCGTTGCGGAAAACGTGGAAGTACATGATCCGCGATTCCGTCAGGCCCTTGGCCCGCGCCGTGGTCACGTATTGCTGGCCCAGATGATCCATGAAGCTGTTTTTGGTCAGCATCATCAGCCCTGAATACCCGCCCACGAGCACCACAATCGCCGGCAAGGTCATGTGCCAGAGATAGTCCAGGATCTGCTCCCACCATCGCAGTTCGGCGAAATTGTCGCTCACGAGTCCTTCGAGCGGGAACCATTGCAGGTTCACAGCGAAAATGGCGATCAGAGCGATGGCCAGGACGAAGTTGGGGATGCTGTCGATGCCAACAACGCCGGTCGTGGTGAACCAGTCAAACCGGTTGCCGTCCCGCCGTGCCTTGGCGATGCCCAGCGGAATACAGATGAGATAGGTGAAAATCGTGCCCAGCAGCCCCAGACCCATGGTCACTGGGATCCGCTCAGCGATGATATCCACCACCGGGCGGCCGTAGCGCAGCGATTCCTTGAAATCGAAGCGCAGGAAGCTAACGAAGTAGTCCAACATGCGGACGTACCAGGGTCGGTCCAGGCCGAACATTTCCCGGTAGCGCTCAAAGGCTGCCGGGTCGAGACCTTCCCGACCCGTATAGCCTTCAACTTCATTCATGGTCTTGCCGACGACTTCATCGCCGCCTTCGCTGGTCGCCTCACCGACATCACCATCAGAACCGATCATACGGTCGCCCAGGTCGGTGGAGATCCCCTGCATCTCTGCGATCAGCGCCTCCAGCGGCCCACCGGGGGCGAAGTTGATGATAATGAAGCTTGTCAAAAAGATCCCGGTCAACGTGATCGGGATCAGCAACAAGCGACGTATGATGTAGGCGACCATAGACGTTTAGCCCTTTCGGTCTCAGAGCGCGTCGCGGCGTTCGTCGAGGCTGATGTCGAGGGCTTCGTCGATCCACCATCCTGTCGTGGGACCGCCCAGGAAGTCTTCATCATCGCTGTGGTCGATGGTGCCGAACTTGTCCCAGTAGAGCATGCGGCTCTTGTTGTAATACCACTCCAACACCACGAGATGCTCGCTGGTTAGGATGCGGTCGAGAGCCTTGGCGACTTGATTGAGCTCTTCACGGTTATCGGCGCTGGTGAGCTGGGCGATCAGGTCGTCGAGCACGTCGCTTTCGTAGCCGTGGAAGGCAATCGAACCCGGCGTTGCGGCCAGCTCGGAGGACCAGTAATAGCGCATCTGCGTGCCGGGCGTGTAGGACGCGCGGTATACGTAATCGGTCATATCGAAGTCCCGCGAGCGGATTTTTTCGATCCACTGCGTGGTGTCGAGCAAGCGGAATTCAGCCGCGATGCCCAAGCGCTCCAGATTTTCTACCCATGGCAAGATGTAGCGCTCGGAGTCTGGCGAGCTGTCGATGATTTCCAGCGAAAACTGTTCGCCATCAGCGTTGACCAGCTTGCCGTCTTCAAGGGTCCAGCCCGCTTCAGCGAAGAGGTTCAGTGCTGCCCGCAGGTTGTCCCGGTTGTTCCCCGAACCGTCGGTTTCCGGGTAGGAATACTGCTCACCAAAGACCGTAGCGGGCAGTTGACCTGGATACTTGGCGTCTAACTCCTGCAGAATTTCCAGCTCACGCCCTGTGGCGACGCCAGTCGCTTCGAGCTGCGAGTTTTCAAGGTGCGAGTTCTGGCGAATGTAGCGGCCGTAGAACAGTTGCTTGTTGGTGAATTCAAAGTCAAAGGCGAGGCCGATGGCCTCCCGGATGCGGCGATCCTGGAACTTCTCGCGCTGCAGGTTAAAGAACATGGCCTGCGTATTCTGGATGTTGTTGTCGTCGAATTCCTTCTTGATCAACACACCTTCGGCAACCGCTGGAATATCCTCTGCCTTGTAGTCGTTAACCCAGGCCTTCATCTGGTTCTCAGCCCGCATGTCGATTTCACCGACTTTGATGGCATTCCGCAGCGTGGTTACGTCGTTGTAGTAGCGATAGCGAATGGTCTTGTAGTTGGCCGAACCCTTGGCCCAGGGGAAGTCGTTGCCCCAGTAGTCCTCGCGGCGCTCATAGACAATGTAGTCTTCGTCCTTGTGCTCACTGATCCGGTATTCGCCAGAGCCCTCTGGGTAAACGTCCAGGAAGATTTCCTGTGGGTCGCGCTCTTCCCAGAAATAGCGTGGGATGATCGTCTCCCCGCCGATGGTAAAGGGCGCGTTGCGGTCGGTGTTATCAGCAGTAAAGCTGAACTTGACCCGGTTACCCTCCAGAACCTCGATGCTTTCGAGCATGGCGTAAGCATCCTTGAAGCCCGGCCAGCCCTTTTCGATCTGGTAGTCAAAAGTGAACTTGACGTCGTCGGCCGTCACCGGTGTTCCATTGGCCCAGCGCGCCTCGTCGCGCAGCTTGTAAATCACCCACGAGCGGTCCTTGGGCATCTGGATCGTTTCGGCGAGGATGCCGTATGAAGTGTCCAGTTCATCGGCAACGCCGCCCAGCAGGCTGTCCGACAGCAACCCCAAGCCAGAGGCATCGTCGCCGCGGCCGTTCAAGGAGTTGAAGTCGTTAAAGCCACCCCGGACGCCGGAAATATACTCACCGTAAATCGGCGCATCAGCGTTCAGGTAGGGGTAGGATTCGAGGTCTGCCGGGTATTTGGCCTCGCCGTCGAATTTGTTGATGAAGTACTGGATGGGCGCGCCTGCGTGATTATCAGCGTGCGCTATGCCGGTGAAGGCCAGCGCCGCTGCTGCCATGGCGAGGGTGCTGCGTTGGAACAAAGAAGTCACGATCTTCTCCCCGATTACGTTCGATTTTGCTCTGATACCTTGGCGTACAGAGTGACTGGATGTCATTCAATCGAGAAAATGGGGCAAATCAACGGACAAAAAAGGCCACGCGATCATATCACCCGTGGCCTCTCATGATTATGATCGGGCGTTGGCTTAATGTTCGCCCGACGCCTGGTGTGCTTCGACTGCTGCGAGATCCTCGGCGGAAGGTTCAGGCAGAGCCACCGGTGCGTCCGCCTGCTGGAACATCCACGCGATCAGGTTGGCCCGGTCCGCGTCGTCTTTCAGGCCAGCGTAACCCATCTTGGTGCCCGGCGCCCACGCCTTGGGCTTGAGCAGGAAACCATCGAGGGCCTGAGCGTCCCAGGCACCATCAATGCCCATCAGCGCGCCTGAGTAAGCGAAGCCCTCGGCAGACGCGATGTCGCGACCGACGATGCCCCACAGAGCCGGGCCGAGCTTGGCGGCGCCACCCTGTTCAAAGGCGTGACAGGTTGTACACTTCGCCGCGTGCTTGGGGCCCAGTGCCGGATTGGCCCCGGCGAGGCGAACCGCGATTGGCGTCATGAATTCCTCTTCTGCATCGGCAGAAACGGTTTCAGGGACCGGGAAGCCATAAACGACTTTTCCATGGTGGTCGCCGTGGTGCTCCGGATCGTAGATTTTGGTGACCTGGATGAACGACAGACCCAAAAAGGCTGCGAACAGGACAGAGGAAAAAATCAGAAAGGAATTGCTCATCAGCGAGACCTGCAGTGGACTATTTCGCTCCGATCCCTCAAAGGAGGATAGGAGACTGGAATCTGCTGTGTTGGATGGCCCAAGGGGCGGCAAAACGCAAGGGCTGCGACACATCAATCGGGGTCCGGGAACGCCGGTACAGGGTCACGATTTATGCAGGCGAAGCCTTAAATCATTGGGATGGAATACATGAAGGTCGCATTTCAGGGCGAATTGGGTTCGAACTCACACACAGCTGTTTTGCAGTTCTATGGTGACAGGACGGTCGAAACAGTCCCCTGCCGGACCTTTGAGGAGGCCTTTGCCGCTGTCCCGAACGGTCTAGCCAAGGCCGCAGTGATTCCCATCGACAACTCATCCAACGGCCGCGTGGCCGATGTTCACCACCTGCTGCCCAAAAGCGGCATGCATATCGTTGGCGAGCACTTTTTACCCATCCGCTTTCAGCTTTTGGGCCTGAAAGGCTCTCGTCCCGAAGACGCCAGCCGGGTTTTGAGCCACGTTCACGCCCATGGGCAGTGCCGGGGTGTCATTCGCAAGTACGGCTACGAATCGGTCACCGTCCACGATACCGCAGGGGCGGCAAAAATCGTTGCTGAGGCGGGCGACCCGTCACAGGTGGCTCTCGCACCTCGGTTGGCGGCGGAGCTGTATGGGCTGGACATCCTCGAATCCGATGTCAGCGATAAGGACGACAACACCACCCGCTTTGTCGTGCTGTCACCTGAGCCTTACCGCGCGACGGGTGGCGAAGCGAAGATGATCACCTCGCTGGTTTTTAAAACCCGCTCTGTACCGGCGGCGCTGTACAAGGCGCTCACGGGGTTTGCTACCAACGGGGTCAACATCACCAAACTGGAAAGCTATATTGCCGACTCGAGTTTTGCAGTGGCGCAGTTCTATGCCGACATTGACGGCGCAGCGACGGACCCCGGCGTTGCCTTGGCGCTGCAAGATCTGAACTATTTCAGCGAGCACGTGCTGATTCTAGGTTCATACCCGGCCAGCGACTTCCGGGGCAGCTGACTCCTAACGGATTTCTGCCCATCGGCGGGCGCTAAAGCGTTTCTGGGGTCGAGCGCAGCCAGGTTTCAATCAGGAATCGGGCAATGGAGTCCTTGCGCGGCAGCCGGAAGTCCTGCGAGCCGCGTAGATTGTTGATTTCGTCCCGCGAATACCAGTCGGCCCGCTCCAGCTCCTCCAGATTGACCTGCAGGTCGGTGTCTTCAGCCCAAGCAAAAAAGCCGATCATCAGCGAATTGCTGAAGGCCCAAGGCTGCGACGCTGCATACCGGACCTTTTTGACCGATAGACCAACTTCTTCCTCGACTTCGCGGACGACGGTCTGTTCCAGCGTTTCCCCGGCATCGACGTACCCGGCCAGCACCGAATGGATGGTCGGGGGGAAGTTGTGGTTGCGTGCCATGACGCATTTTTCGCCACTGGGGTCTTGCACCAGCATGATCGTCGCGGGATTGATGCGCGGGAACAGGTATTCCCCGCAACTTTCGCTGACACAACGCCGTTCCAGCCCGGCCTTGGCGAGTTCGGTGTGGCTGCCGCAGCGACCACAAAAGCGGTGGGAGCGGTGCCAGGCCAGCAAGTGGCGGCCATAGGCGCCGATACCGACGCGGAAGGGGTCGAGGTTCGGACCGGTCATCCATGGGTCAATGAACACCCCCTTTGCACCTCCTGCCAGGTCGGGCGCTTCGCCGCTGTCGTTCTGCTGGCTGGAAATATCCGCCGCGAAGAACGGCGTGCCGTCCCGCACGCCCAAGAAAATCACAGTATCCTGGTCGGTCAACCGATCCTTGGGCCAGTTGAGCAGCGCCTCGCCGTCCGCATCCATCAGCACGCGTCGCCTCCAAACCGGGCTGATCACCGCGGCGGGATCATTCAGCGCCGCGGCCATGGTGGCTTCGTCCTTGCGATTTAAGCCGTCCCGATCCAGCCCTTCAAAGGTGTAGGGCAGCTTTGATCCAGACAGATCGCGAGAGGCGTCGGCAAAGGCTCGCGGTGTCTGGTCGCCCAGCTCCGCCCGGCGCGGCAGCGCGCTGGGGGAGGGGTCATCTCGATCAAGGTGCGAGGGGGAAATTTGCTTTTGTTCGTCGTCTGAGTTCATGCGCAATCTTGCAAGCCGCTCGGCTGTGTTCCATATAAGTGGTGAAGGTTGGGGCGGACGTGCCTCTCGCCAACCCGGTCAGGTCCGGAAGGAAGCAGCCGCAACGAGGTCGGCTCGGGTCGTCCCAATCTTCGCTAGAACGATCATTCTGCCGCCCTGTGTAGCGCAATATGTCTTTCAGAGCATCGCGTGGCCACGGCGAAAACGTGGATAAAGTGGCGAATGGACCTGCTCCCTCCCAATAATCAAGAACCGGAAACCAGCGAATACGTCGTTTTGGCGCGCAAGTATCGTCCGCGCGACTTTTCAACGATGGTTGGCCAGGACGCGCTGGTGCGGACTCTGCGCAATGCTTTCGAAACCGGGCGGCTGGCGCATGCGTTTTTGCTCGCCGGGGTGAGAGGGGTGGGGAAAACCACCACGGCGCGCATTGTCGCACGGGCACTGAATTGCCAGGAAGACGGGCGCACAACCCCTGCCGCTGACCCTTGCGGCCAATGCGAATCCTGCCGCGCTATCAGCGAAGACCGCAGCGTCGACGTCTTGGAAATCGATGCCGCCAGCCATACCGGCGTTGATAACATCCGCGACCTGCTTGAAGGCGTGAAATACGCACCCGTATCCTCCCGCTACAAAATTTACATCATCGACGAAGTGCACATGCTCTCCAAAGGCGCGTTCAACGCCCTGCTGAAGACGCTCGAAGAACCACCGGCGCACGTCAAATTCCTATTTGCGACCACCGAAGCCGATCGGGTGCCAATCACGGTTCGAAGCCGGTGTCAGCGCTTTGACCTGCGCCGGATTTCGGCTGACGACCTCGCAACCTACTTTGCAACCCTGGTGGAAAAAGAGGGCGTAACCATCGATGAGGAGGCCCTGCACCTGATCGCCCGCGCGGCCGACGGTTCGGCACGGGACGGGCTGTCACTGCTGGACCAGGCCATTGCGCTCAGCCAGGGCAGCGTGACCAGCACCGATGTTCGCGCCATGCTCGGGCTGTCGGATCAGAGTCGGATCATCGACTTGTTCCAAGCCATTGCCAGCGGGGAGCCTGAGACGGCACTAGGCTTGTTTGATGCGCTTTACGCCGATGGGGCAGACCCGGCGGGCGTGATCCGGTCGGTGGCAGAATTCAGCCACGACCTGACCCGCCTGCACGTGACACGCGGCAAGACCGATCTGGGCCCCGGTGAGGCCAATCGCGAAGCCATCATGGCGCTGGGGCGCGGGCTTTCTGTGCCGCAGTTGAGCCGGTTCTGGCAGGCTTCGCTGGCGGGCCTAGCTGAGGTTCAGTCTGCCTTCCAGCCGTCGATGGCGGCGGAAATGGTGCTCATGCGCCTGTGCTATCTGGCGCAAATGCCGGATCCTGCCGGGCTGATCGCGCAGATGCGGGATTCCTCTGGGAGCACCCCAGTAACCCCTCCGGATTCGAGTCCGGGCTCAGACCCAGGCGCGGCGCCGCCGGGGAGTGTGCCCCCGCGAGTAACGCTGGCGCCTTCGGGTGCCCCCGTGTCAGCGTCCGCAACTCCAACCCCCAAGGCACCATCTACACCCGCACCGTCGTCGGCCCCTGCGGCACTGAGGCCTGCCAGCGACGAACCGCCGCCGCTGGATGCGCCGGACTGGAGCGATATTCCGCCGTTAGATGACATCCCCATGCCGATGGAAGAATTCGACGGCGAGGGTGAATTGCAACCTCAGCCCGAGCCGGAAGTCCTGACCCTTCCCGGCGGCTTTGAAGGGCTTATCGATATGATCAGCGATCACGCTTCTGCGCTGCTTGGTGCGCATCTGGCTGAGGACGTGTCTCTGGTGAGCTTTGAACCCCCAAGGCTGCAAATCCGCCTGACCTCGCGCGCGCCGCGGGATCTGCCCAAGCAGGTGCAGGATGCCGTTCTGAACCTGACCGGGGAGCAGCTGGCGGTGGTTCTCTCGGATGCCGACGGTGACTTGCCGGTCGCTGAGTCCCGCCGGATTGCCCGCCAGGCTGAATTCGAGCAAGCTGCCAAACACCCGACCGTGCGGGCTGCCTTGCAGGCTTTCCCAAGCGCAAAAGTACAGGATGTGCGCTACAAACCCAACGCGACACCACAGGAGTAGGCACGCGATGAAAAATCTCGGAAGTATGATGAAGCAGGCCCAGGCCATGCAGGCCAAAATGGCAGAAGCACAGGCCAAACTGGAGCAAATGACCGTTGAAGGCGCTTCTGGCGGTGGCATGGTCAAGGTGATTTTATCGGGCAAGGGCGAGATGAAGGGCGTGACGATTGATCCGGCGTTGATCGATCCAGATGATGCCGAGGTCCTCGAAGACCTGATCGTTGCCGCGCACAACGACGCCAAGGCAAAATCCGAAGAGATGATGGCCGAAGAAATGAAAGCCGTGACAGGCGGATTGCAGCTGCCGCCCGGCATGAAGATGCCGTTCTAGGTCTCGGTTCAGAGCTAACCCATGATTCTCGGCGACCTCGACCCTCTGTTGAAGCTGCTCGGCCGCCTGCCCGGCGTGGGGCCGCGTTCAGCGCGACGCTTGGCGTTGGAGCTGATCCAGAACAAGGATTCGCTGATGCGCCCGCTCGCCCACGCGATGCTGGAAACAGCGGATGCTGTGCGCGCCTGCGAGGCGTGCGGGAACCTTGATACCCAAAGCCCCTGCCGCATTTGTGAGTCACCCAGCCGGTCTGATGAGAACGGTCATACGGTGCTGTGCGTGGTGGAAAGCGTCAGCGACCTGTGGGCGCTGGAGCGGTCCGGCAGCTTCAAGGGGCGCTATCACGTCTTGGGCGGGACGTTGTCTGCGCTGGATGGCCGGGGGCCGGATCAGCTGCGGGTAGGTTTGCTGTTGGAGCGCGTGCGGCGGGGAGAAGCCAAGGAGGTCATTCTCGCCCTGTCAGCCACAGTTGATGGTCAGACGACATCGCATTACCTGGCTGAGCGGCTGCGGGAGCTGGGCGCTGAGGTCAGCGCGGTGGCGCAAGGCGTGCCGGTCGGGGGATCGTTGGAGTACCTCGACGATGGCACGCTGCTCGCGGCGATTAATGCCCGACGGTCTGTTTGACCGTCAGACCAAAGCAAACGGTCTGTTTGACCGTCAGACCAAAGCAAACGGTCTGTTTGACCGTCAGACCAAAGCAAACGG
>PAHJ01000091.1 GCA_002705565.1 Geminicoccus sp.
AAGGTGCAATAGAGCGCAACCACCATGAAAAACGCCACGCACAGCTCGGCAAAGGCATAGAAAGGCCAGAGCTTCATGCTCAAAATTTGCGATTCAGGCTGGACCCGCAGGCGACCCAGCGCGCCTTGCCAATCACCGCTCCAGACAAGCTCCGGCATCGGTTCCTGCGACCTGCGTGCCTTTTTGAACAGCAGGTACCACTGACGGGTCAGAATCATGTAGGACACGAACAGCAGCGAAAAATCAGCCGCAAGGTTCAGCAGGCGATTAAACAAGCCGCCAAACAGCGGTTCAAAGATATCGATGCGGACGTGGCCGCGCTTGATCATGACCCAGGGGAGCGCGGAAAACAGCGCCGCGCCAACCGCGTACTGGACCAGCTCCTCTTCGCCCAGAATGGGCTTGATCCCAGCCCAGGCTTCAGCGTTGGCAAAGCCTGATACCGTAAAGTCGAGGACGCGCCGCGTTACCTTCAGAACGATGCTGACGCAGGTCACCACAATGGCAAAAATCAGCCCCATGCCACCGACAAAAGCAAAAACGCCTGCCGCTGCAGTCAAAAAGCGGCCAACGCCATCAAAGCGCTCTTGCGCACTGCTGTTTCCGGAGGAAACGTCGCTCATTTGGGCTCCCAGAGTAAGGCTGCAGGGGGAGTGGAAAGCAAAAGAGGTCGCTTGCGCCGTTCTGACGCGAAAGCGACCTCCTCCGTAAAGCTGGGATGGCTGAATGTCTAGCGTGATCCAGCCATCACTGATTGCGCCTTAGCGGTTGGCTGAAATCAGGGCGCGGGCCTGGTCGATCGTGGCCTGGCCGTCAAAACCCTTGTCGGCTGCACGCTCCACCCAACGATCATAAACCGGTTGGGCGGCTTCAATCCAACGCGCCACTTCAGCTTCGGGCAACTCGATGATGTTGTTGCCTTCGTAGACCGAGCGGCCTGCTTCATCGCGCGCAACCATAGTTGCGGCCACCGAACGGGACATTTCCTTACCCGTATTCTCATCGAGAATGGTGCGGATGTCGTCGGGCAGGGCTTCATAGGCGTCCCAGTTCATCGCAAGGATGAAAGTCGCCGTGTAGAGCGCACGATCACCGCCGATTTCGGTGTGATTGGTCACAAGTTCCCCGAGTTTGATCGCCGGGGTAATTTCCCACGGCAGCACGGTGCCGTTAATCACGCCCTTGGACAGAGCCTCCGGAATGCCTGGCAATGGCATACCCACAGGCGTTGCCCCGTATTCACCCAGCAGATCCGTGATCACGCGGGTTGGTCCGCGCAATTCCTTGCCCGCCATATCTTCGAGCTTGGTGACGGGGTCTGCGGTGTGGATCACGCCCGGGCCGTGGACCCAGGCTGCCAGAATCTTGGCGTCGGCGAGTTCACCGTCCTGCAAATCCGACTGGATCATGTCCCAGTAGGCCGCAGACGTTGTCTCGGCGTCTTCCATCATGAACGGCAGTTCGAACACTTCGGATTTGTTGAAGCGACCAGGCGTGTAGCCGGTCAGCGTCAAGCTGATGTCCACCGCACCATCAATGGCCTGATCCACCAGATCACCGGGCCGACCGCCGAGGCTCATGGACGGATAAACCTCAATCAACAGGCGCCCATCGGTCTTGGCGGACATTTCTTCGGCCCATGGAATGAAGAAATGCTTAGAAAGCGTGGCCGGGGGCGGCATGAAGTGGTGCAGGCGCAGGGTGACTTCTTGGGCATATACGCTTGATGCAGCCATCAATGCTGCACCAGCGGCGATAATGAGCGTCTTCATTGTTTTTCCTCCCAACAATGGTTGTCCCTTTTTGGGGCTTTAGCGGAAAGCCGTGGAAGGGTTGCAAACCCACGGACAGAGACCGAATCCCCAAGCGATATCAATCGCAAAGCCTTACACACTTTCCCGTGTCGAGCACCAGAAAATTGGTTTACCACCGCAGGATCTTGTTGGGTTTGGTGTGGATTGATTCTGCAAGGTGGTGTCGTTTGGATTGATCATCGTCATCGGCTAAGGCAGGCTTTCCCTTGTTCATTTGAACCGTGCTCGATACCGAGCTCAGGTTAGTTGTAGGGAGGCCTTTATGGCAACGACACTGGTTCACCAGCACAAATCGATTGCCCCACCCAAGGGCGTTGAAGTGTGGGATGTTGATCCCTACGACGAAGCTGTTCTCACGAACCCGCTGCCGTTTTTCGATGCTTTGAGAGCAAAGGGCGGCCTGGTTTATGTTCCGCGTTACGAAATCCTGATCAGCGGCCGTTATGAAGAAACCCGTGAAATTTTCTACGATCACGCGCGCTTCCTCTCGTCCCGAGGCGTCGGCATGGCGGATTTCAAGCTTGAAGAGCCCTGGCGCCCGCCGTCCATCGTGTTGGAGGTTGACCCGCCCGAACACACCCACAACCGCCGCGTCATCATGCGGGCGCTGTCGCCATCGGTTGTGCGGAAGCTAGAGCAGGATTTTGTGGAGGACGCGGAACGGTTGGTGGACGAGGTTCTGGCGCAAGGCGAGATCGAGGCTGTCGCCGCCATTGCTGAAGCCTTCCCCACCCACGTCTTCCCTCGCGCCGTCGGCATCAAGCAGCCGGACGCGCGCAAACTGGTCGATTACGGGGCCATGGTATTCAACGCCGTCGGCCCCGACAACGAATTGCGCCAACGGGTCATGGCACGGGCACCGGAAATCGTGCCGTGGATCAATGAGCAGTGCGACCGCTCCCGCCTCACCGAAGACGGCATAGGCGCCACAATCTTTGCTGCTGCCGATGCAGGTGAAATCGGTGAAGCCGAAGCGGGCATGTTGATCCGGTCGCTGCTGTCCGCTGGGGTCGATACGACCGTATCGGGGATTGGCAGCGCGCTCTGGTGCCTGGCGCAGCATCCTGAGCAATTCCAGTATCTCAGGTCCGAGCCCACCAACCTGTCCGGTCCCGCCTTTGAGGAAGCACTCCGGTTCTGCACTCCGGTTCAGGCCTTCTTCCGCACCGCCGGGCAGGACACAACGGTGTCTGATATCGAGATCGAAGAAGGCACCAAGATCCTATGTGTTCTGGGCGCTGCCAACCGTGATCCGGCGAAGTTCGAGAACCCCGAGGCTTTTGACATCGGCCGGGACGCACGCGGTCACCTCGCGCTGGGTGTTGGGGTTCATTCTTGTGTGGGGCAGATAATTGCGCGGGCTGAAGGACGGGCAATCCTCGGTGCGTTGGCGGAGCGCGTGTCCAGAATTGAGTTCGCCGGGGAGCCGAAATGGCGACCCAATAACTCCATGCGCGCCCTGGAATCACTGCCACTGAAACTCAGCTAAGGGCCGCGTAGAGGCGCTGGTGCTTAGCGGCAAAAAACGAGGATAGATATCCCATGAAAATCGCGATTTTGGGTTCGGCAGGCATGATAGGGCAGGAGTTTCTCGCTCAAGTATCAGCGGCGGAGGCTTTGATGCCTGACGTCACGGCACTGATCGCCTGCGATGTCGTCAAGACACCCACACCCGCGACTCTGGCTGAGCGGACCACTGACGTTGTTGGCAACGTGACCGATGCAGCCGTCATTAAAGCGGTGTTAGATCACCGACCTGACTGCATCATTCACCTTGCCTCTGTGGTTTCCGGGGAAGCGGAAACGGATTTTGACAAGGGGTATCAAGTCAATTTCGACGCAACCTACGCTTTGCTCGAAACGATCCGGGGGCTTAGTGCGGCGGAGGGCTATAGACCTCGCTTTATCTTTGCGTCGTCTATCGCCGTATTTGGCCCGCCCTTCACCGAGGTGCTCGAAGACAACTTCCACCTCGCGCCCCGCACGTCCTACGGGACGCAAAAGGCGATGCAGGAGCTGCTGGTGAACGACTATACCCGCCGGGGTTTTATCGACGGGATCAGCTTGCGGCTGCCAACCATTTGCGTTCGTCCGGGCAAGCCCAATCTGGCCGCAAGCAGCTTTTTCTCCAACATCATCCGGGAGCCGCTTGCGGGCAAGGAAGCGATCCTGCCCGTTGATGAGAGCCTGCGACACTGGTTCGCCAGTCCCCAAGCCGCCGCTGGTTTCTTCATTCACGCGCTGACAGTGGACCTGAGCCAGATGGACCACAATCGCGCGCTGTCCATGCCGGGCGTATCGGCGACAGTGGGCGAACAGATCGAAGCCCTCGCCCAGGTTGGCGGGTCCGAGGCCGTCGCTTTGATCCGAAAGCAAATCGATCCAGTGATCGAGGGTATTGTATCTGGCTGGGCGCCTAACTTCACGGCGGCACGGGCACGAGCACTGGGCTTTGAAGCAGACTGGGATTTCATGGCCATTGTCGAGAAGCACCAAAGCCGATTTGGCGGCTGATCGTCAGCAACCCCGGTGGCTTCAACCCCGAAGTCTGATCTTGGCGCCCGTTCAGATCGTACCGACTTTGTGGATTAATTTCGCAGTACAAAGTTCATTTTTAGTCTTAAGAATGCAGGAGCGACTGCTTCAAACGAGAGCGAGGTTGTTCGTCGTGCTCTCTGTTTCCCTGTTACGCTGAAGCTGAGAAATAAATGTGGGACGGGTTGCGAACCGGGGTCGGTATGTTGCTGACCACGGCAACTGCCACCGCTGAAACCACTAATCTGCGTATCATTCTGCTGAACGATGTTGACCGCAAAGATGCTTTCCCTGGCATCGCTGCTGCCGTGGCTGAAGCCCGGTCGGGCACAGACAATAGCTTGCTGCTCCATGCTGGCGATGTGATCTCTCCGTCGGTGCTGTCGTCCTTGGACAAAGGTGCGCATATCGTCGATCTGATGAACAACCTCGGCATTGATGCGTTCACACCGGGCAACCATGAATTCGACTTTGGACCTGATGTGCTCGAAACCCTCATGGCCGAAGCGACCTTCCCCATCGTTTCCTCCAACATCCGTAACGGCGCGGGTGAGCTGCCAGACTTTGCTGCGGAGACGATGATTGTTGATCTGGGTTCGGTGCAGGTGGGTATTTATGGCCTTACCTCCGACGATACCTATGAGAAGTCTTCCCCGGGCGACTGGACCTTTGAAGATACAATTGCAACCGGTCAGGCCATGCGCGCCAAGCTGGTTGAATCCGGTGCAGACCTCGTCATTGCCTTGGCCCACACCTCCTTCTCCGAAGACCTCGCCTTGGCCGGCAATGGTGCCGCTGACATCATCGCGACAGGCGACGACCACGATCTGTTCCTGCACTACAACGGCAAGCGCGTGATCATGGAAGGGAACTCCCAGGGCGTTAATATTCCGGTACTTGATCTGGCAATGGAATGGGACGACGACGATCTCGAGTGGGAGCCTTCTTTCACCGTCATGCAGCCAAGCGGTGAAGACGCTGATATGGCGGCGATGGTCGCAGCTTACGAGCAGCAGTTGGACGACGCTCTGTCTGAGGAAATTGCCACCATCAGTGTTGACGTTGATAACCTTCGTGCATCCGTTCGGACCATGGAGACCAATTTTGGGAACGCTGCTTCTGATGCCATGATGATGGTCACCGGCGCTGATATCGGCATGACCAACGGCGGGGGTATCCGCGGCAACAAGGTCTATGACGCAGGTTCAATTATGACGGCACGGGACGTTTTTGCTGAACTGCCGTTCGGCAACAAAACCGTTGTGCTTGGGATGAGTGGCGCGGACGTCATGATGGCGCTTGAGAATGCTGTTTCCAAGATCGAAGATACCTCTGGCCGCTTCATGCAGGTCTCCGGCAACATGGCTGTTGTCTATGACCGTAACGCGAGCGTTGGCTCCCGCGTTGTATCGGCGATGATCAATGGTGCCCCCATTGACCCGGCCGCGACCTACTCCGTTGCCACCAACGACTTTGTTGCACGCGGCGGTGATGGCTACTCGACGTTCGCCACTGCAGAAGTGCTTCTCTCTGCGGATGCGTCCCAGCTGATGGCGTCGCATGTTGTGGATCACATTCGCTCGAACGGCTTTGGCGCAAGCTCAGAGGGCCGCATTACTTTTCAGTAAACACTGAAAAAAACTAGGAAAAGGCCGTTCTCACAGTCGTGAGAGCGGCCTTTTCTGTTTTCGGGCTCCGGGTGGACGAGACCCGAAACTGATATACTTGTTTCATGACTGTACTGCCTTAGAAATCGAACCGCGCGAACCGGCTCTTTTGACGGCGGGCGAGCACCCTGAACGATATCATCGCGGAGACCTGTACTATGTCTGTTTCTATCGTCGTGAACGATACTCCTTACGAAAGCCAATCCTCGCCCGACACGCCCTTACTATGGGTGTTGCGGGATGAACTGGGCATGACGGGAACCAAGTTTGGGTGCGGGGTTGCGGCGTGCGGGGCCTGTACGGTCCATGTTGATGGTCAGGCTCAGCGGTCCTGCCAGCTGTCGCTGAAGGACGTAGACGGTCCGGTTGTCACCATCGAAGCTCTGGGCACAGTCGGTGCTATGCCGGCGGTGCACGCCGCCTGGATCGAGCATCAGGTTGCCCAGTGCGGGTATTGCCAGGCTGGACAGCAGATGCAGGCCGCCAGCCTGTTGGCTCAGAATCCTCGGCCCACAGACGCCGATATCGATACCGCGATGAATGGCAATCTATGCCGTTGCGGCACCTATCCGCGCATCCGGGCCGCCATCCATACCGCCGCCGCGGCGCTGGCGCAGGAGTAGAGGCTATGGGACGTATTGCAAGCATCGCACGGCGCACTTTTCTCATCGGCTCTGCCACGGTCGCGGGCGGGGTGGCATTCGGGGTCTATAAGTTTGTTGAAGGCGCACCCAATCCGCTTGAATCCACGGGCGGTCACGTCAGTCTGAACGCCTTTGTGGTCATCACCGAGGACGGGGTCAAACTGGTCAGTCCCAAGGCTGAAATGGGGCAGGGTGTTCATACAACCTGGGCGGCTTTGATCGCCGAGGAGCTCGACGTCGATTGGCAGGACATTACAGTGATCCACGGACCCCCTGCTAAAGCCTATTACAACTCCGCCTTATTCGGCATGGCGCTGCCCTTTACCGACTATAAGGTGACCAGCACGCAGCAGGCTTTACGCAAGCTCGCAGGGAACGGTGCGAAGTTGCTCAGCCTGCAAATGACGGGCGGTTCGACATCCATGCGCGATGGGTTCGAGCGGATGCGGTTGGCTGGCGCCACGGCGCGCGAGGCGCTCAAGCGGGTCGCGGCAAACCGGACCGGGTTCAAGCCCAATGAATTAGAGACCCAGCAAGGGACGGTCATTGCGCCCGATGGCACCGTGCTCCCCTATGCAGAGTTGGCCGCAGCTGCTGCGGAAATCGATCCGCCCAAAGTCACCCTGCGCGACCCTTCCAGCTGGCGTTATCTGGGCAAGACGCTGCCGCGCGTCGATATGGAAGACAAGATCATGGGCGCAGCAACCTTTGGCATCGACGTGGTCCTCGACGGCATGAAGTTCGCCAGCGTGCGGATGAGTCCCCGGCGGCAGGGTATGCGCCGGTTTGACGCCTCTGTGGCCAAGGCCATGCCCGACGTCGATGGCGTGTTGGACATGGGCGAGGGCGTGGCCGTCATCGCCGACAACACCTGGGCCGCCATGCAAGCGGTTGAGGCGGTTGATATCGACTGGATGCCAGCGGTTTATCCGGAAACCACGGCCGGTCTGTTTGAGGAAATCGAGGCAGCCTTTTCAGCCGCGCCTGACACGGTGGGACGCGACGATGGTGCAGTAGACGACGACCACGAGGGCACAGAACTCGTCGCGGAATACAGCGTGCCATTCCTGGCCCATGCAACCATGGAGCCCATGAACGCAACGGCTCTTTATACGGAAAATGCCCTGTCTGTATGGTGCGGAAACCAGTCCCCGACCGCGATTCAATCTGCGTGTGCCGCAGAAGTTGGCCTCGAACCCGATCAAGTTACAGTCACCACCACCCTGATGGGA
>PAHJ01000092.1 GCA_002705565.1 Geminicoccus sp.
TCGGTGAGCTGTTCGGGCGGTGAAGCGGGGTTGATGGCGGATTTGGGCCAGGCCGAGGGGTTGGTCTTTCCGCCCTTGAGTGCGGGGGAAGCCAAGCGGATCGGCGACAGCCTCAACCCCCTTGTCACTGTCTCTAATCCTTTTGACTACAATACCTTTGACTGGGGCGATGCAGCAGCGCTGGGGACCATGTGGGAGGGCATTCTGGCGCTGGACGTGGCGCACCCCATGCTGGTCATCGACTGGCCCGCTGAAGGCACTGGCCCGACCCACACCTGGGACGTGGCTATCGAGGCCGTCGGCGCAGCCTTGCACGCCCCCGACCGTCGCGCAGGCGTCCCGGCGCTGGTGGCATCCTTGCCTGAAAACATGCCCGAAGCGGCGGCAGCGAAAATTGCGGAACTCGGGCTGGTGCCCGGGCATGGCTTGCAGGAACACCTGGCCGCAGCGGCCGGGGCTGCGGATGTTGGGGCGCATCGTCTGGGGCTGGCCGCGGGGCGGACTGCTGCGCCGCGGGTTCTGCGTGGCGGGAACGGTGAAAGGGGCTCTGCGCGGATGCTCGATGAGGCTCAGGCCAAGGCGCTGCTGGGCGACTATGGCCTGCCTGTGCCCGAGCGCCGGGTATGCCATACAGTGCAAGAGGCCCTAGCGGCGGTGGTAGAGTTCAGCAAGGGCGGTCACACCTGCGCCCTGAAGATCTTGGGCACCTTCGCCCATAAGACTGAGCTGGGTGGTGTGCGTCTGGGCCTCGGCGGCGCGGATGCTGCTCAAACCGAACACGTGGCGCGGGCGGCGCGTGATTTGTTGCAGATTGCCCCTGCTGTTCTGGTTGAACCCATGGCTGCCAAGCCGGTGGCTGAGCTGATCGTGGGGGTGGCTCAGGACCCAGTTTTGGGATTGCATCTGGTTATCGGCGCAGGCGGCGTCCTGACCGAAATCCTGGACGACAGCGAAATCCTGCTCTTTCCCTACAACGCTGACGATGTGCGCACGGCCCTGCGCCGTTTGCGAATGTGGCCATTGCTGGAGGGCTATCGTGGCGCAGAGCCGGGCGATGTTGAGGCGGTAGTGGCGGCAGTAATGGCGCTGGCTGACTTCGTTGAGGCGCACGCAGACCGGTTGATCGAGCTGGATATCAACCCGCTGTTCGTCCATGCGCAGACGGGTGAAAATGCAGCCGGGGCCGATGCTATCAGTGTGGGTTGTGGCGGTGTGAGCGTGGTTGACGCTCTGATCCGAATGACCGACTAGAATTGACCGACCCGTTGATGTTTGCCGTCTTGGTTGCTTTGATCCGCTAACCTCGCGTGCTTAACCCTGAAGAAAGCCTGCAATTATGAGTTCAGCCGTTTCCACCCGCACCGAAGGCGGGATCCTCGAAGTTACGCTCGATCGGCCCAAGGCCAATGCGATCAACCTTGCGACCAGCCGCGAGATGGGCGAGGTCTTTGCCGCCTTTCGCGATGATCCGGCGCTGCGGGTTGCAATTGTCAAAACCGCCGGCGAGCGTTTCTTCTCCGCCGGTTGGGATCTGAAGGCTGCGGCCGATGGAGACGCGGTGGACGGCGACTATGGCCAGGGCGGTTTCGCCGGTCTGCAGGAGCTGCGGGATCTGAACAAGCCGGTGATTGCCTGTGTGCAGGGCATGGCCGTGGGTGGGGGCTTTGAATTGGCGCTGTCCTGCGATCTGATCTATGCAACCGAAGAATCGTCGTTTGCGCTGCCGGAGATCAAGGCAGGCACACTAGCCGACGCTGCCACGATCAAGCTGCCCAAGCGCATGCCCTACCACGTCGCCATGGATCTGCTGCTGACCGGGCGGTGGATGGACGCAGCAGAAGCCGCGCGTTGGGGGTTGGTCAATGAGGTGCTGGCGGACGGTGCGGCGCTGGAGGCACGGGTGTGGGACGTCGCACGCTTGCTCGATTCCGGCCCGCCGCTGGTGTTTGCGACCATCAAAGACGTGGCCCGCGAAGCCGAGGGGGCAAAATTCCAGGATGTTATGAATTCTGTGACCAAACGTAAGTTACGCACCGTCGATGAGCTTTATGGCTCAGAAGATAACCTCGAAGGCTTCAAAGCCTTCGCCGAGAAGCGTGACCCGGTGTGGAAAGGTCGCTAGACTTTTTCGTGTTAAAGGGAGGCACCAGGCATGGACTATGACACCATAAAAACCGAAGTCGACGGCGCGGTCGGGATCCTTACCCTCAATCGGCCGGACTCGCTCAACGCATTCAATACCCAGATGCGTGCTGATTTTGTGACCGCAGCGGCGGAGATGGAAGCAAACGAGGCCGTGCGCGCGGTTGTTTTGACCGGGGCGGGACGCGGGTTCTGTGCCGGGGCGGATCTTAAGGAAACCAGCGGGCAGCGCGACAAGACCGTGACCGAGATTCTGATTGAGGAATACAAGCCGGGGATCATGGCGATTGCCAACTCGGACAAGACCTACATTGCGGCGGTTGCCGGGCCGGCAAGTGGCATCGGTGCGGCCTATGCGCAGGCCTGTGACATGATGATCATGGGCGAGAGCGCCTATATCTACATGGCCTTTGCGGCGATCGCCCTGGTGCCGGATGGAGGCAACACCTGGCAACTCGTCCGTCAACTGGGCTACAAGCGGGCCTATCAGGCGATTTTGGAAGGCCAAAAGATCCCAGCTGCGCAAGCGGTTGAGTGGGGGCTTGCCAACCGGGTGACAGCGGATGAGACCTTGCTCGAAGACGCCATGTCCTGGGCAGCGCAAGCGGCCAATGCTGCGCCGCTGGCGATGCGAAACGTCAAGCAACTGCTGCGTGCTGCGACAGAAACCGACCTTGGCGCCATGATTGACGATGAGGCGCGGCGGCAGTTTGAGTGCATGCATTCTGCTGACTTTGCCGAAGGGGTTTCGGCGTTCTTCGAGAAGCGGCCACCTGCGTTCAAGGGGCAATAAGCCCGGCTGGTGCTGTAGCTGGGATCAAACAGTCGCGCGGCCCTCGGCTGCGCCGCGACCCGCACGGCGCTTTTCGCTCGGCCGTTCAGTCCCTGTCGGGACCTTCGGCCAAGCCGTGGGGTGCGGTGGTCGGAAGACGGTGGGCCGCCACTGACATAATGCCCCCGCAACACGCTACGCTTTGCGGGGGGTGTTGTGGATTTTCAAGATTTTCAGCTGCTGCGTTCGGAGACTTTGCCTGCTTCGAAACCAATGAACAGGCGGCCTGCCAGCAACTCTAGAGCGGCTGCACCGAACAGTTCGTGCCGCCAGCCGGCCAATGCCGGAACGCCTGAGTTCTCGCCGTTTTCGGCGAGTTGTTCGAGTTCTTCGGTGTTGGCGATGATGCGCTGGGCGACGCCGGCGTTTTCCGCGCGGGCCTTCAGCAGGACGCGTAACAGCGCCGCACCCTGGGCCGCGGCATCGGAAAGCGGCTTGCGTTTCTTCAGCTTGGGCGCGTCTTCACGGGATTTGGCGAGGCCTTCTTTGACCGCTTCGAGGATGGCCTGGCCCTGCTTGCCTTTGGCGGCGTTTTCCGAGTAGCCGCGCACCTGGCCCAGTATGCTAGCGCTGGTTGGTGCGCTGGCGGCGATTTCCATGACGGTGTCGTCACGGATCACGCGGTTGCGGGGCACGTCGCGGCGCTGGGCTTCCTGCTCGCGCCATTTGGCCACCGACACCAGAACGTTGAGGAATTGGGGCTTGTCGCCGCGTGGTTTAAGTCGACGCCAGGCGTCTTCGACATCGGGTTGGTAGCGGGAGAGATTCGCGATGGCGGTCATTTCTTCCTGTACCCACCCAACGCGTTTTTCACGCTCCAGCTGGTCCGTAAGCTCGACAAACACCTTTCGCAGGTGGGTGACGTCCCCCAGGGCGTAGTTGATCTGAGTCTCGGTCAGCGGACGGCGTGACCAGTCGGTATAGCGGGCGGTTTTGTCCAGCTCGGCCCCGGCGAGTGCCCGGGCGAGGCGTTCGTAGCCGACCTGCTCGCCAAAGCCACACACCATGGCGGCAATCTGGGTATCAAATAGCGGCGTCGGCAGTGCGCCGGAGAGGTTGGCAAAGATCTCCAGATCCTGGCCGGCTGCATGGAAGACCTTGGGCATCTCGGTCTCGTTCATCAGCGCAAACAGGGGGCTCAGGTCCATGCCATCGGCGAGCGGGTCGATGGCGACCGCTTCGTCGTCGGTGGCGACCTGTACCAGGCACAGTAGGGGGTAATAGGTCTTTTCCCGCACAAACTCGGTATCGACGGTTAGGAAATCGGCGCCCCTGGCGCGCTCGCAAAAGGCCTCGAGGGCCGCTTGATCTTCGATCATGTCTGGATGAGTCATGCTTAACATTTAGCGCTGAACCGCGCGCAAGGCCAAGGCTTTGTGTTCAAGCCTTGGTTGCGGGGAGGGCGATGGTAGATCGCGTGATGCCTAAACCCGTGGCCGTGTCGCCAGCCAGACACCAAAGCTGGTCAGGCTGATACCGATCCATGTGGTCCAGCGCATGGTATCGCCAAACACCAGCCAACTGGTCACCGCCACCAGAGAGGGGATGAGGTAAAAGAAGCTCGCGACATTGATCGCAGACTGGGACTGGATCAGCGTATTCAGCAGGGCCACGGCGCCGATGCTGAGCACAACGATCAACCATCCCAGCCAGAACAGGTATTGGCCCGTCAGTGTCGGCAGCTCGCGCTCTAACAGCAGGGTAAAGGGGACCGTGATCAGCAGAGACCCGGCGAACTGCCAGACTGCGCCGGCGCGCCAGTCGAAAGGGGCCACAAATTTCTTCTGATAGACCGAGCCCACGGATATCCCCACCAGCGCAATCAGGATCGCCCACAAGGCGCGAGGCTCGCCGATCTGTCCGGCGTCAAAGACAACCACCAGCACCGTTCCCCCCAGCCCTAGCGCTAGCCCCAGCCACAGCACAAGCGTGGTGCGCTCGGTCAGCAACCACATGGCCAGCAGCGCGGTCAGCATCGGCTGCAGTCCCACGATCAGCGCCGAGGTGGCCGCACCCATGTCGTGCTCGACCGCCCAGAAAACGCCGCCTAGATACACCCCATGAATCAGCGCGCCGGCAACCACCAGATGCGCGCGCTGTGGCCACCCCTGCGGCCAGGTTGCCCGAGTCAGCCACGCCAGTCCCGCGAGCAGCACCATCACGATTGAGAACCGGATCGACAGCGTGGAAAGCGCTGGTCCGTGCGGCATGGTGCCACGTGCGCCCAGGAAACCGGTATGCCACAGCAAGACGAAAGCAACGGGGATGAGCGGCGTAAAACGGTGCATGCAGGGTCCAAACGGGGTTTCGGCCTGCGCAGCAACCGCAGCCCAACCTCCCTGTTGAGGGAAACTGCTGGGTCTGTCCAGCGCGGCAAAGGACACCCCGCCTCGCATCTGATGCACAGCCCGGCCGCGTGCTTGGCGTTTGTGGAATGGCGCAGGCTGGATTATTTCTGCGCGCGCAAAGACCACGGCAGCAGGCCCGTTTCGCCTGAGGCCGCTCGTCTGATCAAACACAGACATCTGGAAGCCCTTGCCATGAGCTCTTCTCTTCATCCGTTCCGCAGTCACACCTGCAGCGACCTGCGCGCCAGTGACGTGGGCAGCACCGCCCGTGTTTCAGGCTGGATCAACCGTCGCCGCGAGCACGCTGGCCCTTTGTTCATCGACCTTCGCGACCATTATGGCGTCACCCAGTGTGTGGTGCTGGAAAGCAGCCCGCACTATGAGCTGCTTAAGCGCATCAAGCTTGAGTCCGTCTTGACCCTGACCGGGCGCGTGATGAAGCGTGATGATGAGGCGATCAACGACAAGCTGGCGACCGGCGAGATCGAGCTGTACGTCGATGAAGCTATTGTGCAATCGGCATCTGAGCAGGTTCCGCTCCAGGTCAATTCTAACGACGACATCAACGAAGATTTGCGCCTGACCTACCGCTACCTCGACCTGCGCCGGGAAAAGGTGCACGCCAACATCATGCTGCGCGCCAAGGTGATAGAGAGCCTGCGCCGGATGATGGTGGCGCAGGGCTTTACGGAGTTTCAGACGCCGATCCTTACGGCGTCCTCACCCGAGGGCGCGCGCGATTTTCTGGTGCCGTCTCGCCTAAACCCCGGCAGGTTCTATGCACTGCCTCAGGCACCGCAGCAGTTTAAGCAGCTACTGATGATGGCCGGCTTTGACCGGTATTTCCAAATCGCCCCCTGTTTTCGCGATGAAGACAGCCGCGCAGACCGCTCGCCGGGTGAATTCTATCAGCTCGACTTCGAGATGAGCTTTGTTACCCAGCAGGATGTTTTCGACGCGATTGAACCGGTTCTGCACGGCCTGTTCACCGAGTTTCACGACGCATCCGGAACGCCTCACAAGGTTACACCGATGCCGTTCCCGCACATCGCTTACGATGAGTCGATGACCCAGTATGGTTCGGACAAGCCGGACCTGCGCAACCCGATCATCCTCGGTGACGTGACCGCACATTTCGCTGGTTCTGGGTTCAAGATCTTTGCCAAGTTGATCGAAGAAAAGGGCTTCAAGGTTATCGCTGTTCCGGGTAAGGGCGGCGGTTCGCGGGCCAAGTGTGACCGCATGGACTCCTGGGCCAAGAAGCAAGGTAAGCCGGGTCTGGGGTATATCTTCTGGCGCACCGGGGACGACGGCGAGATCGAAGGCTCCGGCCCGCTGGCCAAGAACATTGGTCCCGAGCGTACCGAAGCGATCCGGCAGCAGCTGGGTCTTGAGGCTGGTGACGCCTGTTTCTTCACCTGTGACAAGCGCTTGCCTGCGCTTCAATTCGCCGGCCAGGCGCGCAATGAGGCCGGTCGCGAGCTGGGTCTGATCGAGGAGGGCGAGTTCAAGTTCGTCTGGATCGTTGACTTCCCTATGTTCGAAGAGGACGAGGACACCGGTAAGATCGAGTTCTCGCACAACCCCTTCTCCATGCCTCAGGGCGGGATGGAAGCGCTGGAAAAGCAGGATCCACTGGAAATCAAAGCCTTCCAGTACGACATCGTTTGCAACGGTATCGAACTCTGTTCGGGGGCGATCCGAAACCACCTGCCGGAAGTCATGTACAAGGCCTTTTCCATCGCAGGCTACGGTCAGGAGGTGGTCGAAGAGGAGTTTGGCGGCATGCTCAACGCCATGAAGTTTGGCGCACCGCCGCACGGTGGGGCTGCGCCGGGTGTTGACCGTATGGTGATGCTGCTCGCTGACGAGCCGAATATCCGCGAAGTCATTGCCTTCCCGCTCAATGGGCAGGGGCAGGATCTGATGATGCAGGCACCTTCAGAGGTCAGCCAGCAGCAGCTTGATGACCTGCATCTGAAGTCTGTGCCGCCGTTGGAAGTCAGCTAAAGCCAGCGCGCCAATTCGAGCAGCCCTTATCCCGTCCCCCCTCGCTTTCACTCGGATGCGAGTCGCAGGCGAGGAGGGCTGCTCTACGCCCAAATACAATAAAATTTTCCCAAAACTATATATTTGTTTTATTGTGTTTTGAAACGCGGTCAGCTTGTGCGGCCCGGTCAGGTAGAGAGTGAAGCTAACTCAAGCTAACCCAAGCCACGCCAAGCCAAGCCCGTGTTGGATCGACCTTTAAAGCGCGCCGCCGTTCCTGCGGCGGGCAATACAGATCTCTAACCTTACAGCGGGAGTAGGCTACCTTGCGACTGATCCTTATTTTCCTTCTGCTCCTACAAGTTATTGATATCGCAATTCACCTGGCCACTAATCAGGTTGAGGCTGTTCGCGTGACATCGAACCTGTGCATTGCGGCAGGGGCCTTGGTTGGCACACTGGTGGCGGGCGGCGTTGCACGCTTGCTGATGGTCCTGGGCGGGCTGGCTTATGCAGCGCTCAACCTGGTGTTCTTGGTGCAGCATGGGGTCATCAATCCGGCCAACGACGCGATCAGGGTGCCCATGTTTGCTTTCGTGTTTGCGAGTTTGGCTCTCTATGCGCTGATGTCTCTTCGCCGTCGATAGCGTGCCGTGTAGCGGCCCTGAACCCTACTTAAAGCGATGGCGACCTTGAGCGCTTTGGTCTCAGTCTGATGTCGCAAATGAAACTGAGCGTGGTCTTGGTTCGCATGCCGTCCCCTTCGAATGGCTTTAGCTGACTAGCGGAAAGTTGCTGCGAGGGAGCCAGTGCCATGACTTACCCATCTGATCCAAACCGTCCCGAATTTGCCTTTGGCGCAAGGGCGCGGCAATCGCCGTTTTTTGACCGCGCTCGCGCGGCGGGGGCATGCATGTATTCGCTGTATAACCATATGGTCATGCCGGTCAGCTACGGTGATCCTATGGGGGAATACGACCGTTTGATGAACCACGCTTCGGTCTGGGACGTCGCCGCAGAGCGTCAGGTACAGCTCAAGGGACCGGATGCGCAGAAGCTGGCGCAGATGATGTCTCCGCGCGATGTCTCCAAGTGTAAGATCGGGCAGGGCTTCTATACCCCAATTCTGAACAAGGCCGGCGGAGTCATCAACGACCCCATTCTGCTCAAACTGGAAGACGAGTTGATCTGGCTGTCGATTGCCGATAGCGATGTTCGCCTCTACGCCATGGGGCTGGCTGACGCCTACAATCTCGATGTGGAAGTCACAGAACCCGACGCTTCACCGCTGGCAATCCAGGGGCCCAAGGCGGAAGACGTTGTGGCTGATGTGTTTGGCGAGCGCGTCCGTGATATTCGGTACTTCTGGTTCGTCCAGACTGAGGTTCAGGGTATTCCCGTCGTTCTGCAGCGTTCGGGCTGGTCCAAGCAGGGTGGCTTTGAGATTTACTTGCGTGATGCGTCACGCGGCTCGGATCTATGGGATCTCGTTTGGGCGTCGGGTGAAAAGGTCGTGGGCGAGGCTTGGGGACCGGGCGCACCGAACGCGATAGAGCGCATCGAAAGCGGTCTGTTCAGCTGGGGCACCGACTTTGATGAGCAGAACAACCCCTATGAGTGCGGCCTTGGCAAGTGGTGCAAGCTCGACGGTGACCACGATTTCATCGCCAAAGAAGCTTTGCTGCGCATCAAGGATGAGGGCGCTCGCGAGGCCCTCGTTGGAATGCACCTTGCCGGAGACGAGCCGCTGCCAAGTGTCGTCAAGCCGATGCCGATCACCGACACTGCCGGTAACAACATCGGGACGGTCCGGGCATCGGTCTGGTCGCCTCGGCTGAAAAAGAACATCGCCTTGGCACGCATTCTCTCAAGCGAATCTGCTTTAGGGAACACCATAAGGGCGGACGTGGGCAGCGGTTTTGCCGACGCAACGGTTGTAGGCGTGCCGTTCGACTAGGCGGTCAATCGCGCGATAGCGGGGTGGGTGTATCGCCTCTGACCCCGCCTCCGCCATGGTCTTTGGCATCCTAAGCTGCTGTCATCTTAATAAAATTGTGGATAAATGCTGTGAACCTCAAGGTGCTGGTTCTTGGCCCTTTGAGCCTGTGTTGACGGCGCTTTGTCGTCTGGATGAGGCTGTTTTGCTTCTGATGCAATGACGGTCTTCAGGCGGCGCAGCGGCTTTAAGGCCAGGTGGGTCGGTTGTCCTGCACGATCGGCCCGATGTGCCTTGAGCCGCAGTCGGCATTTGCCCGGCCCTCACGCCCCTTCAGACCTCGGCCCTTAACAAGGACAGCAATACCTATGATCGGATGGATTCTCGCCCGTCCCCTGGCTCTCATGACCGGCGCGGTTGGCGGTGCAGCGGCGTCCCAGATACCGACCTTTCAGACGGCCTATCTCAATTATTTGCAAGGCCGGGTCGATGAAGCTGCGCGCACTGCTGATATTGCGCAGCAAGAACTCACCCGTGCCAGCAATGCCTTGGGCGTGGAAAGTGTCGCCGCGCTGAAAGCCTTGCTCGCGCAGGGGGAGGATGCTGCTACCGTGGCGCTCGCCAGCTCTGTGGCGGCTTGGGACGCGCTGATCGAACGATCAGTTTGGTTGCAGGCAGCCATCTCGGAGATGACCGGCCAGGTCGCCTTTGAACGCTTGCTCAAGCTGCCGATGAGCCTGCGGCCAGAATTTGTCCAGGGTACCATGCGCAATTTTGAGCCGGGCTTTGCCTTTACGCTTGAAAGTGCTGTGATGGTGCTGAGTATGGCCCTGCTGGCCTATTTTGTTGCTCGCATGATTGCGCGTCTGTTCTGGCGTTTAGTCCGTCCCAATCGGTCCAGCGCGGCTGGGGGCCAAGACTAGAGCGGGGCGCGCGGCTAAGCTGAAGGCCTTAGGGCTTGGGAACGAAGGGCTGACTGATGGCGTTGCGGATGCTTGAAATCGTTGGAGACACGAAGACGTTGGCCCGTTGTCGCAACGTGCTTGACCAGCGCCGTGTCACCGATGTCTGGCAGCTCAACGGCGCGGTCCATGGCCCCAACGAACAAGGTGCCGCTGCTCTCGAAGATGATGACGATATTCGCCCGCAGGATCGTGGTTCCCTGCGTGCACTGGTGCAACAAGGTGATCAGCAAGGGATCCTTGATGCGCTCTCTGCCGTAATCTCCAGCGACCCCAAGGCGCGCATTGTCCTGCTGCCCGTGGACGCGACCGAACCGGAGCCGGTGGTGTCCGAGGCTGAAGATTTTCGTCAGCGGATCAGCACGCCCCGGCAGGTGCTTTACTCCACCGTTGCCAGTGGCGGCAAACCGACGCTGAGCTTTTATGCTTATACGGTCCTGGCGACGTTGGTGGCGTCGGTGGGCCTGCTGACGGATTCAGTGGCGGTGATCATCGGCGCCATGGTGATTGCCCCCCTGTTAGGGCCGTTGCTGGCGCTGGCTTTAGGAGCGAGTCTGGGCGACGCACCGCTGATCCGGCAGTCTGCGCTGACGGCGGTCAGCGGCATTGCTCTGGCGCTGGCGCTGTCTTTGTTGGCCGGGATCGTGTTCCCGCTTGACGTCGAAACCCGCGAGATCAACGCGCGCTTGGGTGTGGGGCTGGACGGGCTGCTGGTGGCGGTGGCTTCTGGCGCTGCTGGCGCACTGGCGGCGTCGCGCGGCACGCCGGGCGCTTTGGTCGGGGTGATGGTCGCGGTTGCCATCTTGCCGCCCACAGTTGTGGTCGGCCTGATGATGGGACAGGGGCGGATGATCGATGCTTGGGGCGCGAGCCAATTGTTGATGCTCAACATCGCCGGGCTGCATCTGGCGGCACAGGCGGTGTTTATCGCCAACGGCATCCGGCCCGGCAGCTGGTGGCAAAAACGCGGTGCCGATCAGTCCCGAGTGGTCTCAACGCTTGTATCCGGTGCCGTGGTTGTGGTCTTTGTGATCGTGTTTTTCACGCGTGATTTTGGTGGGATTTAGGCTGATGAAGGTGCGCACGGTTGCGACTGTGGCTGCGATGGCGATGATGGGGCTGGCGGCCAGTGGCTGCGGCTTGGATCTGCTCTTTGGTGACGGCGATGGCGTCGGCGACATATCGACGGGGTCAAATGAGGTGCTCGGACCGGAGCCACTGCCCTACCTCAGTGGCGGTAATGACCGGGATGAGCCTGATACCTGTGGCCGATCCACGCTGATGACTTTCGTGGGGCAGATGGTGGATATCATTCCCCCGGCGCTGATCCCTGCTGGCACGCGCGTTTACGAAACCGGTAGCCCGCTTACTTTGGATTTTCGTCTCGATCGCATCAACATCGAGTACGACCTTATCACCCGCGATGTGGTCCAGATCACCTGTGGCTAAGGCCACATCAGGCAACAAGCGTCCGTCCCCTCAAGGGCGGACCCTCGCCGCAGGCGAGTAAGGGTAAATCCGGAGGCGGCAGCCGACCGGCGGCACGGCCGCCGATCCACGCTGGTTCAAGCCAAACGCAAACCGCGGCCGTCATTCATCCGCCGTTTAAGCCGCCATATGCGCCCATGGGCGGTCGCTGCGGTCCGAGTCTTCGAAAATCGTGATGTCGCCTTCGTGCTCCAGCGTCATTCCCACCGGGTCCAGCCCTTCGAGCAAGCGCCGCTGCAAGCCTTCGTCCAGCTCAAATCGGATGATTTCGCCGTTGGGCCGCTCGATGGTCAGCTTTTCAACGTCAACGCTGATGGTGGAGGCCTGATTGGCGTCCTGCATCAGTTTGTCCACCTGCTCCTGCGGCACAGCAATCGGCAGGATCGAGTTGTTGAAACAGTTGTTGTAGAAAATATCCGCAAAGCTCGGCGCGATGACCACGCGGAACCCCCAATCTACCAGCGCCCAGGGCGCATGCTCACGGGACGAGCCACAGCCGAAGTTATCGCCGGCTACAAGGACCGTGCTGTTCTGATACTGCGGCTGGTTCAGCGCGAAGCTATCGACAACCTCGCCCTCGGGCGTACGACGCATCTCGTCGAATAGGCCAGCCTTAAGCCCTGTGCGTTTGATGGTCTTCAGGAACTGCTTGGGGATGATCATGTCCGTATCGACGTTGACCAGATTGAGCGGTGCGGCCACGCCGCTATGGGAACGGAGCTTATCCATGGTGTTTGATCCTTATTCTCGTCTCGCGGTTCAGCGGTTACAGGTTGCGAACGTCGGTCAGGTGACCGGTGATCGCTGCTGCGGCTGCCATGGCAGGCGACACCAGGTGCGTCCGACCGCCCCGACCCTGCCGGCCTTCGAAGTTGCGGTTCGAGGTTGATGCCGCGCGCTCGCCTACTGTGAGCTTGTCATCGTTCATCGCCAGACACATGGAGCAACCCGGCTCGCGCCAGTCGAAGCCCGCGTCCCTGAAGATCGCCGCAAGACCTTCTTCCTCAGCCTGTGCCTTGACCAGACCGGAACCCGGAACGACCATGGCACGCACGCCGTCCTTAACCTTCTTGCCCTTGGCGATCTCAGCCGCCGCGCGCAGATCTTCGATCCGCCCGTTGGTGCAGGATCCGACAAACACCGTATCGACCTTGACGCTGCTCAGCGGCTCGCCTGCGGTCAGGCCCATGTATTCCAGGCTCCGCGCCGCTGCTTCGCGCTTATTGTCGTCCTCGAAGTCGTCTGGGTGGGGGACGTTGCCGGTGATCGGCGCCACGTCTTCGGGTGAGGTGCCCCAGGTGACCATGGGCGGGATTTCCGCCGTGTCCAGCGTGACGGTCTTGTCGTAATGCGCGCCCGCGTCGGTTTGCAGGGTTTTCCAGTACGCAACCGCTGCGTCCCAGGCTGCGCCCTGCGGGGCCAGAGGACGGCCTTTAAAGAATTCGAAAGTCTTCTCATCCGGTGCGATCAGGCCTGCGCGCGCGCCCCCTTCGATCGACATATTGCACATGGTCATGCGCCCTTCGACCGACAGCGACCGCACGGCTGCACCGGCGTATTCCATGACGTAGCCGGTACCACCCGCGGTACCAATTTTGCCGATAATGGCAAGGATCAGATCCTTGGCCGTAACGCCCATCCCCAGATCGCCGTTGACCTGGATCAGCATGTTCTTGGATTTTGCCAGTGCGAGGGTCTGGGTCGCCAGTACGTGCTCGACTTGACTGGTACCAATCCCAAAAGCCAGCGCGCCAAAGGCACCGTGGGTTGAGGTATGGGAATCGCCGCAAACAACCGTGGTGCCAGGCAAGGTAAAGCCTTGCTCCGGACCAATGATGTGCACGATGCCCTGGCGCGGATCGTTCATGCCGTAGACCGGAACATCGTTCTTCGAACAGTTCTCCATCAGCGTTTCCACCTGGATCCGGCTCTCTTCGTTGGCGATACCGCCTGCACGGTCGGAGGTTGGTACGTTGTGGTCTGGCACCGCCAGCGTGAGATCCGGCCGACGCACCTTGCGCCCTGCCAGCTCCAGCCCTTCAAAGGCTTGCGGCGAGGTCACTTCATGCACGAGGTGACGGTCAATATAGATCAAGTGCGTGCCGTCGTCGTTATGACGGACAACATGCTTGTCCCAGATTTTGTCGTAGAGGGTTTGGGGGCCAGCCGAGGTGCTCATGCTGATTGATCCTGCGCTAGAAGTTGGTCGAATTTCCCTTAAGGCCATACAACGACCGCGATGTTTTGTCATCGCATGCCGGTGCAAGCCTTGAGTGCGCGCGCGCAGAGAACGGATCACCCCAAGACCTGGGGCGTCATCAGCAACCAGCCCCGCCGTTTCCCTCAGGCGGGCAGCGGCACGGCGCAAGCACACGTATGCCCTCTGGTGGCGCAGGCTTCATCGGATTGAGGGAAGGGGTTAGCCCGACAAGGGGGATCTCAAGAGCGGTCAGATTGGAGCCTAGATCGCACTTGAGCTTGTCAGGCTGATTCTCCTAATGCATTTCGAATGCCAAAACTCTGAAAATAGCATAACTAGTTGGAATAATTGGATAATCAATCCACTAATTAACATTCAATTGTATTCACATTTCATTTTGACGGTCTTTCTGACAGAGGATCGATCCGCTTGGTTCTGCCATCTCACTTTAGGACCGGGAGACCAGGCTGCGGGGCTGAGATGGTGCTGCGCCAGCCGGGGCTCCTCAATGTGAATTCAAAGCCGCCACAGCCGACGACGAAGCCTAGCCAGCCAACAGCGACTGCAGCGCACGCCGCGTCATGACGGCGACCAAATGCGCGCGATAGTCCGCAGAGCCATGCAGATCTTCAAGCATGTCGTCTGCATCCACACTCAATTCCTTTAGAGCCGACGCGTCCATGGTCTCGGACAACGCCGTCTCGGCATCGGTCCAGCGGAAAACCCCGCTCGATCCCGCGCCTGTGACCGCAACCCGAACCAAGCCATCCTCCAACTCAGCGACCATCACGCCGACCATGGCGTAGCGTGACGCGGGATTGGGGAACTTCGCGTAGGTTGCGCGCTTGGGGACGGGGTAGGCGATGGCCGTGATCAGCTCGTCTTCCTCAAGTGCGGTTTCAAACAGATCGACAAAGAATTCATCGGCGCTGATCTCGCGCCGGTCCGTGCGTACGGTTGCGCCCAGAGCCATTACAGCGGCGGGGTAGTCGGCGGAGGGGTCGTTATTCGCCACTGAACCGCCCATGGTTCCCCGATGACGAACCATCGGGTCGCCAATTTGCCCCGCCAGCGCGCTCAAGCTTGGAATGCGGCGGGACAGCAACTCGCTTGAGTTCACTGCGGCATGGGTTGTCGAGGCCCCAACGATGACCTGTGAGCCCTCCTCACATACGCCGATCAAATCTTCGATTTTCGAAACGTCGATCAGCTCAGACGGCGCCGCCAAGCGGGCTTTCATCGTTGGAATGAGCGTCTGTCCCCCGGCTACGTAGGTGGGGTCATCCCCTTGGGAGCGGGTCTCCAAAGCGTCAGGAACGGTGCGCGCGCGGTGATAGGAAACGTCATACATGCTGGCTTACTCTTTCGCGGATCTTGATGGGCCTGAAGGATGTGTTTCAGCGCCGTGTCCAAGGATTTCAAGGTGCAGTTTTTTGGAGGTGAAACGCGGACGACTTCACGCCGAAGTGGGGTCGCTCGCCCCCGATGCCGCCATGGTTTCAGACGCCGCTGCAATCGCCTTGACGATATTATGGTAGCCGGTACAGCGGCACAGATTGCCCTCGAGTTGTTCGCGGATGGTGTCTTCATCCAGCTTGCCCTCATAGCGTCGAATCATGTCCGTTGCGGCCATAATCATCCCAGGTGTGCAGAACCCACACTGCAAGCCATGGTGTTCGCGAAAGGCTTCCTGCACAGGGTGGAGCTGGTCATCGCCCGGCGCCAGACCTTCGATGGTCGTGATCGATGCGCCCTCCGCCATGAGGGCCAGCATTGAGCAGGACTTCATCGCTGCACCATCGACGTGCACCGTACAGGCGCCGCACTGAGAGGTTTCGCAGCCCACGTGCGTTCCTGTCAGCCCCAAGTGTTCGCGGATAAACGTCACCAGCAGGGTTCGGTCCTCAACGTTTGCGGACACGGCCTTTCCGTTCACCGTCATCGATATTTGCGTCATGTCAGTTTGGCTCCTTAGCAATAGAGATGATAATAAGCCCGGAGTGGGGTGGCTGTCACCCTGCCTGATGTCGCAAAGGACCTGCGCTTGATCATGACCGCTGTGTCACGAGATACCCACGGACTGGACGCGCTGCCTTTGGCAGTTGACCTAGACGGCACGCTGCACCGCGGAGATGTTTCTTGGTGGTCCTTGCGCGCCGCGCTGTGGCGGAACCCGTGGCGTGTTGCCCGGGCCTTGTGCCGACCCCGGGCCGCAGCCAAGGAGGATCTGGCCTCCCAGGTCATTCGCCACTTCGACGCCTATGATCTCAAGTGGAACACAGAGTTTGAAAGCTGGTTGGATCAGCAGGGTGCGTTGAACCGTCCGATTGTTCTGGCCAGCGGTTCCGACCATGCTTTCGTGCGCCGGGTCGCCGCCGAATTCGACTACTTCACCGAGCTGTTCGCCAGCGACGGCACGCACAACCTCGTGGGCGAGGCCAAAGCGGAGTGCCTGCGCCGGCGCTTCCCCAACGGCTTCGTCTATGCCGGTAATTCGCAGCAGGACTGGCCGGTGTGGCAGGCTGCACGCGGGGCCATTCTGGTCAACTGCTCCCCCGCTCTGGAAGCCCGAGCGCGTGAAGCCTTTGCGGTGGAAGCGGTCTTCCCCTGAGGCCCGCAGCCTCGCCACGACGCCAAATACCGCCACGCGGCCACGGAAGTTGAAAGGCCGCGCCCGCAGGGATCGATTTCGATCAAACGTGCTGTGATTTCCTGAAGATTTTGGCTGTAACCATGATAATGGGATGCCCTGAACACCGGCTTTGATGGGCCGAGGCAGACTATCGTCGAAGGAAAGCGGCACGATGGGGAAGAAAATTCTCGTAACTGGCGGATTGGGTTACATCGGCTCCCACGTCGTGGTCGAGTTGTGCGCGGCAGGCTACGAGCCTGTGATCGTGGATAACCTGTCCAACGCCCGCGCGTCCGTACTGGAACGCCTTGAGCGCCTTACGCAGCAGTCGCTGACGCACTACGATGTAGACATTCGCAACCGCGCCGCTCTGGAAACCGTGTTGGAGCGCACGCCTTGCGCCGGACTGATCCACTTGGCCGCCTTCAAGGCGGTTGGCGAGTCCGTCGAAGCGCCGCTTAAGTACTACGACAACAACGTTGCCGGATCAGTCACGCTGTTCGATGTGTTCGAACGGGCAGGCGGGGGTGGAATCGTGTTTTCGTCCTCGGCCATGGTCTACGGTGACGTCAAGGTGTTCCCCCTGCACGAAGGCATGCCCGTTCAACCCAACAACCCCTACGGCTCCACCAAGGCCATGATGGAGCAAATTCTTGCCGACCTCGTCAACGCACCCGGGGCAAAAACACTCGGCCTGTCGTTGCGCTATTTCAACCCCGCCGGGGCCCACGACAGCGCGCTGATCGGCGAAGACCCCAAGGACCGGCCCAACAACCTGTTCCCAATTGTCGTACAGGTGGCGGTTGGCCAGCGTGAAACCCTGACGATTTTTGGCGACGACTATGACACGCCGGATGGCACTGGCGTGCGTGACTATATCCACGTCGTGGACCTCGCACAGGCGCATGTGATGGCGCTCCGAGAGCTGCTGAATGGTGGATTTGAACAGCGCTTCACAGCCCTCAATCTAGGCACGGGCACGGCCTATTCTGTGCGCGAGGTGGTTTCAGCGTTCGAGCGTGAGATGGGTCAGCCCCTGCCTCAGACCCTGGGCGCGCGGCGGAGTGGGGACGTTGCAACCTTGCTCGCCGACCCCCGTGCGGCGGCACAGGCGATTGGATGGACCGCGCAGCGTGATTTACCTGACATGGTGCGGGATACCTGGCGCTGGGCCGGCGCGGCGCGGCAATGGGGGCTTTGGGACGATGATGACAGCGCCGCTGCACCCTGAGATGACAAGGCCAGACGCGGCTTCAGCGTTGGATGAGGCCCCGGACCTGTCCATTGTTGTGCCGTGTTTGAACGAGGCCGAGGGGCTTGACGCGTTCCTTGCGCGGATGGTTGCAGCAGCCGAAGCCACCGCGCTCAGCTTTGAAATCGTCCTGATCGACGACGGCTCAACCGATACCACCTGGTCGGTGATGATGTCGGCCTGCGCGGCAGACCGGCGCTTGCGGGCGATGCGGCTGTCACGCAATTTCGGCCACCAACGCGCCTTGAGTGCCGGTTTGGCGCAGGCGCTTGGGAAGGCGGTGCTGCAAATTGACGCCGATTTGCAAGATCCACCCGAAGCGCTGACCCCCATGCTCGACCTGATGCGTGCAACCCAGGCCGATGTTGTCTATGGCCGTCGTTTGCGGCGCGCGGGCGAAGGGTGGTTCAAGCGTGCCTCAGCAGGGCTGTTTTATCGTGTTCTGCGTTGGCTGTCAGACACCGATATTCCAGCGGACACGGGGGACTTTCGCTTGTTGTCTGCGGTTACCGTCGCCCGCCTCAATGCCATGCCGGAACAACACCGATACTTGCGCGGCATGGTGGCGTGGCTCGGGGGGAAGCAGGTGGCCTATGACTACCATCGCGCCCCGCGCGCGGCAGGACAAACCGGCTACCCGCTGCGTCGGATGATGGGCTTTGCCGCCGATGCGATTACCGGGTTCTCAATGGCGCCGTTGCGGCTTTGTCTAGGGTTGGCAGGTCTGTCGGTTGGAATTGCGCTGGGCTTGCTGGTCTATGTTGTCGTCAGCGCGGTGACCGGTACGGCGGTTCGCGGTTGGGCGAGCCTGGTGATAATTTTTCTGTTCTTCCAGTCGGTGCAGTTGCTGTGCCTGGGGTTGGTGGGGGAGTACCTCGGACGCCTCTTCATGGAGCAAAAACGCCGCCCGCTCTACATCATCGCCGAGCAATCCCATCCGCGCGAAACCAAAAAAGCCCCATAACCACCCATGTCCCCCTTATCAAAGGGGGACGCTCGCCCTTGGGCGATCAGGGGGTTGAAAAAACGGAGGCGACAGCCGACCGGCGGCAAAGCCGCCGAGCCTTGCGCGTGATCGGAGCGCAGGCCGCGCAGCGGCCAAGCGCAGAGCGCGCCACCCCCGAAATCAACGGCTCAACCCGCCGCCCTATGCGGTCAGTGGCATGGATCGCTCGACCAGTGAAATCCAGTACGAGCAGCCGTAAGGAATGGCATCATCGTTGAAGTCGTACTCCGGATGATGCAGCCCAGCCGTATCGCCGTTGCCGACAAAGATGAAGTTACCCGGCCGTTCGAGCAGCATGAAGGAAAAGTCCTCTCCGCCCATCATGCCATCCATATCCCGCTGAACCCCGCTTTCCCCGACGATTTCCGCAGCAACATCCAGCGCAAAGCCCGTCTGGTCGGCGTGGTTGACTGTCGCGGGGTAGTTGCGCGTGTAGTTCGCGGTGATGGACGCGCCGTAGGCCGCGCCAACCCCGGCGCAGACTTCCGCGATCCGGCGCTCGACCAGATCGCGGGTTTCGGGCAGAAAAGTGCGTACCGTTCCTGCCAGCTCAGCAACCTGCGGGATGACGTTAAAAGCGTCGCCTGCATGGATCTGGGTAATTGAGACCACGGCCTGATCCAGCGGGTCAACGTTGCGTGACACGATGCCTTGCAGAGCCTGAACCACCGCCGAGGCGATCAGGACCGTATCCACCCCATTATGGGGCATGGCCGCATGCGCGCCCTTGCCTTCAATGGTGATTTCGATGTGGTCAGCGGCGGCCATCAGCGGTCCGACCTTGCTGGCAAAGGTGCCTACAGGCATGCCCGGCACGTTGTGCATGCCGTATACTTCCTGAATGCCAAAGCGTTCCATCATACCGTCGTCAACCATGGCCTTGCCGCCCGCTCCGCCTTCCTCGGCGGGCTGAAAGATCACCACCACGGTCCCGTCAAAATCTCTGTTTTCCGCCAGATGCCGTGCCGCACCCAACAGCATGGCCGTGTGTCCATCGTGCCCGCAGGCGTGCATCTTTCCGTCGGTCTGAGACTTATGGGGCAGGTCGCGGATTTCCTGGATCGGCAGGGCGTCCATGTCCGAGCGCAGGCCAATTGTCTTGCCGCTATTCTGACCTCGCCCGCGGATCACGCCCACAACGCCGGTTCGACCGATCCCTGTGACAACCTCGTCGAGGCCAAATGCCTCCAGCTTTTCGGCCACCAGCGCGGCGGTTCGGTGCACGTCATATTGCAGTTCGGGGTGTGCGTGAATGTCGTGGCGCCACGCGCGAATGTCGTCCAGATGGTCGGCCAGAGAATTAATCATAGGCATGGGTCAGATCCTTCACAAAGCGGTCTCGTTCTCCCGCGAACGCTAGCGCGGTGTTCACAAAAGCTCAATCTGTTGCGTGAGCGCACAAAGGATTGATGCACTTGTCGCGTTCTTGCCTTAAATACAGGCGAGATTGAGAACCAGCTAAACCAATCCGCCCCACCCAAGAATCCACTGCTTGCAAACACAGGAAGCCGTACCGCCGATGAGACCACTGACATTCATCCTTGCGCTGCTTTTCGGCGCACAGACAGCCGTTGCAGTGGACGAAGCCGTGTTGAACACCGTCGATCAAAGTCAGCAAACCGTGACCGAAGGCACGTATTCGCTACCCACGACAGTCGCCTACGACGGGCAGATCTACGCTTTGACGGGGCGTCCGTTGACCACGGAGCAGATGAAGTTGATGATGCCGGGTGTCACGTGGGTGTATTACCGCGAAGACGGCACCACGCAGTGGGAGTACCACACATTCGATGGTTACGTTTTGCGCTGGAACGAGAACAGCACCGCTGTCGTTGCTGGGGCCTGGCAAATCATCGAGAATCGGATTTGCTGGACCTACAACACACCGTTTTGTCGCCGCATCTGGCAGACTGAACGCGGCGATCTTTTTGCAGTCCCGATTGGCCCTGAGAAGCCCCTCATGCCGGCTCGGTTCGAAGTGGGTGATCCTCTGGGCCTAGCCAACCGCACGGTCCACTGGTTGGTCACCCAGAGCCAGGATGCCAACGAACGCCAACCGCTCGATCCCCCTGAACCCGTTATCGCACCCAAGGCTAACCCGGATCGCACAGATCGGGCCATCGGCAACAATGGTGCACCGCAACTGTTTACGCTGGAGTAAGCTTGATGAAGATGATGACGCGCGAAGCCGCCCTTTCACCCCGGACGCTCCTCAAGATGGCGGTGTCTTTGGTCCTCTTCGCAGCACCGCCCGCTTCTGCCGCTGGGCAGGACGAGCCGGTATCGGACCACATGACTGTCGTATACGAAGGCACACGCTATGCCCTGACCCGGCAACTACAGGCTGATGAGCTGCGCGCTTTACTGGCAGGTAATACCCTGATCTTTATCCACCCTGATGGGCAGGAGCAGGAGTACCATCTGGAAAGCGGACAGACCCTCAACGGCTGGGCCGCTTCCCAGGAGGCAAGTACTGGCTTTTGGCAGATTGAGGGCGATGAAGTGTGCTGGACTTACATTTCAGGCACGCATTGCAAGCCGCTCTACCAGTCCGAGCGGGAAGACCTCTACGGTCAGGTGCCGGGCTGGTACGACGCCCCTCTGGCTTTGATCTGGGAGCCAGGCGACAGCCGTGGGATGAAGCAGCGCTCCATCAAGGAAAACTCCATTTAGTCAGCCTTTGACGCTTTGAGCCATCCAGCCATCCAGCCATCCAGCCGCCTCCTCAGCAGGAGACGGCTGGAGGCCCGATTGGGCGGGTCAAGCGAACGGAGGACGCCTAGTCAAAAGAGCCGAACCCGCCGACCTTTCCACTCTGAACAAAGCTAGAAGCAGCATCACCGTTGGTGGCATAGCCGTTGGTGACGTAGCCTGTACCGGTCATCATGGCTTGGGTTGAACCGCCGTTGGCATTCATCGTCGAGCCAGGCAGGAACGGTGCGGTCAGGGGAACCGGAGCTATGTCAGACACAGCCGCACTTGGGACCGGCGCTGCGATTGCACCTGCGGCCTGAGCTGGAACAACGGACGGTGCTGCGCCAAAGACCTGTGGCTGTGCGACAATACGAGGTGCCACGGCCACCGCGCTCGCGGACGCTGAAGAACCATACCTCACAACGACCTGACCGCCCGCTGCAATCGGCTGATAAAAACAGCCGTAAGCGCCACACGCCATCCGGCGCTGTGCTGGAATCGGCGCGGGGATGTACTGGCGCTGGGGAACAGGCACAAATTGGCGATAGGGTTGCGGGATCTGTTGGGTGACAGGCACCCGTTGGACGCCATAGACCGGTTGTTGGCCGATCACGGGAACGCGTTGAACCCTATAGTTGGCCTGCTGGTGCAGGATAGGAACAGCCTGATGCTGGAACCGTGCTGTCTGCTGACGGACAGGCACAACCTGGCGATGGATCTGCGCGGACTGCTTGAGCACCGGCACTGCGCTGCGCATGATCTGCGGAACTTCCTGCACCACGGGAACCTGCACTTTGACGATCTTTTGTTCGTAGACCTTTTTGATCACCGGCACTTTCTCGATGATGGGCACTTCCACGCGCTTGATCACCGGCACTTTCTCAATGCGGTGTTCATAGACCCGCTTGATCACGGGTACTTTCTCGATGTGGATTTCTTCCACACGCTTGACCACCGGCACTCTTTCAATGCGCTCTTCGTAGACCCGCTTTACGACAGGGATCTTTTCGACCCGAATTTCGGGCACCTGGATGACCTGCTTGGGGACCACGGAAAAGGGCTGCGGATCATAGTACTCGCTGAATTCGTCTCCGCCACAAGCCGCCAGGGCCTGAGCCAGAGACTGGCCCGGCGCAACAACGTTGCAACCCTCGCTGTAGGTGGGCAGGCCATGGCTCTTGAGATAGCCATCGGCCCAGGCCGCCGAGACGGCAACCAGCGTTGAGCCGGTCACTAAAAGAGCGGATGCGATGATTTTTGGGCTCATCTGGGCTGTTCCTCTATGTTTTGTTTGAAAACAGCCGGTGCAACCCGCTTGCCATAAATGGGGGCGGAGTGAACTTTGTATAGAATTGTAGATAGACTGCTGATTACCCATGTAATCCGTCAAAATCACTACAAATCAGACTCTAAGCAGGTAAATTGTCCCTGTTTGTTCTTTAAGTGATGGATGAAAAGATAGAGTGATGCAGATTGAGATCACAGCAATTCTTGCATTTCGCAGGAGGTATAAACCCATATAAATCAGGTAGTTGTGATTAAAAAATCACACCATAACCCTGATTTAACGA
>PAHJ01000093.1 GCA_002705565.1 Geminicoccus sp.
TAGCCGGTCACGAGCTGGCCGCTCGAATTGTTGGGGTTTCCGGCGCGATCGAGCCCCGTTAGGCGATTACGACCTCGGCGGCTTGAAGCTGTACGCGGGCTACGATGCTGCTGATGAGGGTGGAAGCGTAGGGGCGATGCTCAGCTTCTAGCGTCAATCGTGACGCAGGGTTTCTAGCGTCAAACGTGACGCAGGGTTTCTAGCGTCAAACGTGACGCAGGGCTTCTCAGCGCCAAACAACCCCGAGCTGCTTCGTGGCTCCTCCAAAAAAGCATATGCGGCCTATCCGGTAACGGGTAGGCCTTTTCTTTTGCTGGAGCTCGAAACTTGAACAAATTCAAATGCACTGCTACCATAGGTATTACTTCTCTTGCGCCTAAGCTGCCGGTGTTGCTCTGATAATTGACGGGAATTTTGTGGATTTCGGCCACCGGCCAGTAAAGTTTTCACCAACCCGTTTCGAGCTTACTGGCCTATTAGCCTGAGTTTTGGTATCGCCGCTAAAGACTTGGCTGGGCACGCGTTTTTGCCCCGTTGGATAGCGCTTTCTATGGAGCATCATTTTGTATGGCGGCCAAACGCCCCCTGAACGCAGACCTTTTCGAGCCCTTCCTGCATCGGATGCAGGAGGCAGGTGATGACTTAGGTTTCCGACTTCAGTTTCTGGGGGAGCACGGCGCCGCACCAGGCGATCAAGCAGCCCCGCAGCTCGATGCGCTGTCTCCTCTCGATTTCCGTCGCGCCTTTCAAGGGGCGTTGGACGCGCTCGGCAACGACCCGGGTTCGATAGAGAATGCTGAGTTGTATCTGGTGCCGTCTGAGCCTGGTAAGCAGCTTTCCATCGAAGAGCTATCAGCGATGCTGAATCATTGGGCGGATCTCCAGGAAAAACAGAAACAGACACCCGGCGCTCACCCGTTGCTTCAGGTGTGGACCTGGCCATCTCGAACCCCCGATCAGCCCCCCAAAACCTCCCTGATAGAGCCCGATTCAACCGCCTTACGATACTTCCTTGATGCAGAGCAGCTTCAGGCTGCCGATCACGCCATTTTTGCCTGTGACGGATTCGATCCAGTCTGGTTCGAAACCCTCGCCCGCTTTGGAGGTGCGTCAAGCGAGCAAGCGGTTGCAGGCGCTGTTCTCACTGGTTTCGAGCCTGCAGAAGATCTTGCTGAATTGGACAAGAGGATGCTTGCGCTCGCGCTTTTGCGGCTTGAACAGGATCCGGCCTTGCGACTGAGTGTCAATGCAAGCCGGGCCTCTGTGCTCGATCCGACCTGGCGGAACAACAGTATAAAATTGCTCCAACAGGCCGCAGAGGCGATCCGCGTTCGGCTGGCGATAGAGATCACCGAAACACCAACCCTGTCTGGCGAAAATGATTTGTCCGCCAGCGTCCTGGAGCTCGCAGCGCTGGGCGTTGAAATCTGGCTCGATGACATGGGAACTGGTGTCACGTCATTGAACGAAATAGTTTTGCCCGGGGTTACCGCGATCAAACTGGACCGGTCCCTGTCTCACCACGCCTTCGCCTTCGATGATGCGTTCGGAACACTCTCGGTCCTTGCTGATTTTGCTCGAAAAATGGGGCTAGCCTGCATTGTTGAAGGGGTCGAAGATGCACGTCAGCGCCAGTTGACCGAAGCAAGGGGCGGCAGTCACTTTCAGGGCTTTTTTGCGGGACATCCGTCAGCATCGACCTCGCAAAACCAGCATCAATGAGCCCCTGATGCTCATTGGGGAAATTTGATTGGCTCGTCATGACGCGGTAAGACACACGGCTTCGATCCTAAATCTGCGTCGAACGCGCAGGCAGGTCACTGAGCGCCGTTTCCAGTCCTGGTGAGATTGGCGGAGCCCGGTGTATGGCAGCAGAGAGGAACAAGGTTTGGAACCGCTAATCCGCGTTGCAACTTTTAATGTTGCCCTGTTCGGTCAATCACCAACGGAAATCTCCCAACGTTTGCGGGCGATCGACCACGACGACCAGATTCAGCACGTCCTAGAAGTATTGGTCCACGCCAACCCTGACATCGTGCTGATCAATGAACTGGATTATGATTCATCCGGCGAAGCCGCGCGGCTTTTAGCCGACCAACTCTCACGTTCACTCAGCGACTTTGCCCCTTACAAGGCCCATGCGTTTCCGAGCAATACCGGCATGCCGACGGGCATGGATTTGATTGGCACAGGCTCGCTTTCCAGTCCGGAAAACGCGCAAGGGTTTGGGTTGTTTCCTGGCCAATACGGGTTTGCCCTTCTCTCGCGCTACGATGTTGATGCGGTACGCACATTTCAGACGTTTCTCTGGCGCGATATGCCAAATGCCCGCCTGCCCGATGCTAAAGCTGGAACCGGGCTGGGCGACTATTACAGTGACAAAGCGCTCGCCATCTTGAGGCTCAGCTCAAAAAATCATGTTGATGCGCACCTGACCGTTGAGGGCATCGGAGGACTGCATGTGCTCCTCAGTCATCCGACGCCGCCGGTTTTTGACGGACCCGAGAATCGCAACGGACGACGCAACGCTGATGAAATCCGGTTTTGGGCGGACTACCTGGATGATGCAGACTACATCGTCGATGATTGCGGCGGGTCAGGCGGCTTAGTCGCTGCCAAGAAATTCGTTATTTTGGGTGATCTGAATGCTGATCCGCAGACCGGTGACAGTGTCCCGGGCGCTATTCAGCAGCTGCTTAAGCATCCCCGCGTGCAAGATCCAAGACCTACGGGCGCGGCGGGATCGAACACGGCGCGGTTTAGGCGGGCGATGCGGGTGGATTACGTGTTGCCCTCTTCTGGTTTGAGCGTTCGAAAAAGCGGGGTTGTATGGCTTTCCAAAAACGATCCCCTTGCCCGGCTGAACACGGCATCCGATCACCATCTTGTCTGGGTTGATTTAGAGATGATGCCCTGAACGTCATGAAACGATCTTTGGCGAGCAGGTAGGGTGCAGCCATAGGGGTGACAAATTAGTTAAGGGAATATATTCTTCAACCGTATGAATATGAGGCAACTTGAAGCGTTCCGGGCAACCATGCGCAGCGGCTCTATCACAGAAGCCGCCACGATGATGCACCTGTCGCAACCCAGCGTCAGCCGCCTAATCAGCGACCTGGAGCATGCGGTTGGTTTCCCGCTTTTCGTGCGTTCTGGACGCGGCCTATCGCCCACCGTCGAAGCCAAAACTTTCTATGATGGCGTCGAGGGCATGTTCATGGGGATCGACCGTCTGCAAGAACTCGCCAACGTCATCCGTACGTCCAATGCCGTTGAAATCACCATTGGCACGATACAATCCATCGCTGCCGTTGAGCTGCCCAAGGCGGTGAATGCCATTTACCGGTCCATGCCCGACATCAGTTTCATGATCCAGTCAAGGAACACACCGGCGATCCTTGATGCTGTGCAGATGAATCAGATCGACCTGGGCGTCGTCGGGCGAGCGCCGCCCTATCAAGGGGTCGAGGTGCTCTATCAGACCGTAGCACCTTATGTTTGCTTGATCCCCGAAACCCATCCGCTGGCCGACCAAGGCGGATCAGTGGATCTGCTGGAAATTGCCGGCTCTCAAGAATTCGTCACGTTCGGGGGGGCCTTTCCTGAGACCATGATGGCGATGGAGGAAGACCTGGCACGGGTTCTACGCGGCAACTCCCGCCTGTCGGCGACCAACATGCCTGTGACTGGCAGTTTGGTTCGCGAAACCGGCGTTTTGGCCATTTGTGACCCCTTTACCGCCGAACAGACTGTCATGATGGGGGGCGTTGTGTTTCGGCCACTCAAGCAGGAACTTCAATACCATATCGCGCTGATCGCATCGGGCAAAAAACACCTGTCTCGACCCGCGCTGAAGTTCGTCGACATCCTGTCAGCTCAGCTCGAACGGCGCGTGAACGAGGTCAAGGGCTATCGCAGTCAAGAAGATCTATAGGCTGGGCGAATAGACTTCCTCGTTTATTCGATTGGTTCGGCCCCTTTTCGATCGTCTATCCTATCACGGAACCAAAACATGGAACGTGAGGGCAGAGGCATCTCAGAACGACCTAGAAAAGGACTGAGAACGCGGATATTCGACGCAGGGGACGCGCGAGCACTGGCGCAGCGAAGGCTTCCCCGGCTTGTCTTTGATTTTATCGAAGGCGCCGCCGGACGTGAAACCGCCGCGCAACGCAATTGCAGGCGCTTTGATGACATTCTCATGCAGCCAAAGGTGATGCTCGACGTCGGTGAACGGTCTCTTAAGACCGAGTTATTCGGGCACAGCTACGACCTGCCGTTTGGTGTCGCACCGATGGGCATGTGCGCCTTGTCATGTCCCCGGGCTGATCGGTTTCTGGGCGTCACGGCACGTCAGCGGAACATACCGGTGTGTCTGTCTTCGGCCGGATCGAGCACCATCGAAGAGATGTTTGGCTGGGGCGATCGCAATACCTGGTTTCAGCTCTATGTCAGTCAATCGATCGAGCAGTCGATGGCGCTGGTCGAACGAGCGCGGGTGACGGGGTATGACACGCTGATCCTGACGGTAGACGTGCCGCAGGTTTCGCGTCGCACCCGGGATCTGCGGAACGGCTTCGTCATGCCGTTTGTCATGGGGCCCCGCCAGTTCGTCGATTTGGCGTTGCACCCGCGATGGTCGCTTGAAACACTAGCTCGGGGAATCCCGCGGCCCAAGAACTTCGATGCACCCAACGGCGTGACATTCGACCGTCACGCCAGCCGAGCCGGGGCGAACTGGTCCTTTCTGGATCACCTTCGCCAGGTCTGGAAAGGGACATTGATCGTTAAGGGGATCACCTCACCATCAGACGCGATGCGGGTTCGCGCCGCCGGTGCAGATGCTGTCTACGTTTCCAACCACGGCGGACGACAATTGGACAGCGTTCCCGCATCTGTTGATCTGCTGCCCCCGATCAGAGCAGCGGTCGGACCGTCGTTCCCGCTGCTTTTTGACAGTGGTGTGCGCAGCGGTGAGGATGTGCTGAAGGCTTTGGCGCTGGGTGCTGATTTTGTCATGATGGGTCGACCCTTCCTGCACGCACTGGGCGCCGAAGGGCGCGAGGGCCTGGAGGCCATGATTGACGCCGTTATCGAAGACCTGAGCACTGGTATGGCGCAGTTGGGTCTGACAAAAATCAGCGAGATCAGCGAGCAGTGTTTGTGGCGGGGCAATCGCCCAAATCAGGCTATCGCTGAAGAAAACACCCCACACCTTAAAGCCAGAAGCGCTTAACCACGGAGAAAACACCAGACAATGGCTGAAAACACCAAACTGCGCGGTGGTGCCTTACTTGCCAAGGCGCTGAAAGAAAAAGGCGTTGATCACGTGTTCACTCTTGCAGGTGGCTTTTGCAACCCGGCGCTAGAGGGCTTCATGACCAACCAGATGAGCGTGATCAATTGCCCGCACGAACAGGTTGCAGGCCATCTCGCTGACGGTCACGCCCGTATCACCCGAAAGCCAACCGTGTGCCTGGTGGGGCCAGAGGGGTTTGCAAACGCCGTGCCCGCGATGCTCGAAGCCGGCGGTGAGCGCAGCCCTGTGATTTTCATTACGGGTTCATCAACGCTGAAACGGCAAGGTGCGGGTGGCTTCAAGGAAATTGACGACGTCGCGATCGCGGCACCGCTGGTTAAATACTCGGTGCAGATCACCGATGGCGAACGGATCAGCGAATTTGTCAACCGCGCCTGGACCGCCGCAACGACGGGCTACCCGGCGCCTGTGCACTTGTCTTTGCCCGTGGACATCATGTTTTCCTCGTTCGAGCCGGACGCCGGGCTGCAAGAGCGCCCCTTTGACCGCCGCGCGCGACCGGTCCCGCGAGCATGGCCTGACCCTCACGCGCTCGCTCTGATCCTCGACAAAGTCAAGCGGGCCGAACGTCCGGTTATCATCGGTGGCCATGGCGTCTGGTGGGCGGAAGCCGAGCGACAGCTGGAAGAAACGGGCAAAGTCCTGCGGATGCCTGTGTTTAATGTTCCCTACCACGCCAAACTGCTGGGTGAGGAATCAGAGGCCTATATGGGGCTCGCTGACTTCCACCAATATCACCCCAGCAAGCCCGCAATTGCCGAAGCCGACCTGGTGCTTATGATTGGCGGACGGCTGGACAACCAGATGAACTTTGGCAACCCGCCGTTCTTTCCCGAAGAACAAACACTGGTGTGTATCAACGCCAGTCATGAGGAGCTGGAACACAATCAGGCCGCCGATGACCTGCTGCTGTCCGATCCCGGCGCGTTCCTGACGGCACTGGCCGCAATCGACTGCCGGTGGGATAGCTGGTTCGACCTGCAACGCCAACGTCGGGCGGCCTGGGTCGATGAATGGTACCAGCACATCGGTGAAGAAACAGCCAAGGGCGGCAAGATGCACCCCTTGCAGTTGTCTTTGGATGTACAGGAGCAGATGGGCGACGAGGATTGGCTGATTTTCGACGGCGGCAACACGCACTTCTGGTCGGAAATTGCCGTCAACATGGCGGGGTGGCGAGGACAGAAGCTGGGCGGCATCATGCATCCGGGCAACTACTCCCTCCTGGGGGTTGGGGTTTCCTTTGGCATCTCTGCCAAAGCCCTCAATCCAGACCAGAACGTGGTGGTGATTTCCGGCGACGGAGCCTTTCTCTCCGGCGGTCTGTCGCTTGAGGCCGCCTTTCAAGAAAACCTCCCCATCACGGTCGTCATCGACAACAATGGCGGGCTGGATTGTATCAGCCAGCAACAGGAACGCTTGTTCGCCAATGGTAAACACTTTGCCACCGATTTTCGGGACATTCCGTTTCACTCGATGTGCGAAGGCATGGGGGGGCACGGTGAATTGGTTGAGACCAGAGAACAGCTTGCACCAGCCTTGAAGCGAGCGATGAGCAGCGGGAAAGTGGCAATCGTCAACGTCAAATGTCGGGGGGTCATCAGCCCCATTGTTGCGGCGACCTCAGACAAACGGGACAAGGCGTCAATCGAGTAATGGCTAAACTGACATCCCACACCCTGAACGGCAGCGACGGCACCCATGCCGGGCAGATTGTCGTGACCTTGAAAGACTGCAGCACCGGCCTGGTTTTACTGTCATCCAGCATGGACGACGGCGGCCGGCTGACCGCGGACATCCCACCTGAACAAATCGACCCGAGTACAACCTACGAACTGATTTTTGACGCCGGCCCCTACTGGCTGGCCCGCGGTGTTACGGCGCGGGTCAAGGAGGTTGCCTTGCGCTTTACAATGCCTGACCCAGAAGGCGCCTATCATATGCCCGTCATTCTCAGCCCCAATTCCTATTCAGTCTGGATTTCGACCTGATGGACGGATTGAACATGTCACGCCGCATTCGGCGCACGCCCTATACAGATCGTGTGGAACAGGTTGGCGTTCGGGGCTTCTCGGTCGTCAATCACATGCTGCTGCCCAAGGCATTTGCAACAAGCGTGGAACAAGATTACTGGCACCTGCTAGAGCACGTGCAGATCTGGGACGTTTCTTGCCAGCGGCAGGTCCAGATCGAGGGCCCCGACGCCGCCGCGCTCATCCAATGGATGACACCGCGCAATATCGGCGAGGCAGAGGTTGGGCAATGTCTCTACGTCCCGATCATCGATGATCAGGGCGGGCTGATTAACGACCCGGTCCTGTTGAAACTGGCCGAAGACCGTTTCTGGCTGTCCATCGCCGATAGCGATGTTCAGTTGTACGCGCTGGGACTGGCGCTGGGCCGGGGGATGGATGTCCGTATCAGCGAACCAGACGTTTCACCCTTGGCGGTTCAGGGACCGAAATCAGAGGCGTTGCTCACCGCTTTGTTTGGTGAGCACATTCGGGAAATCGGTTTCTTTCGCTTTGGCTGGATTGAATTTGAAGGCCGGAAGCAGCTGATTGCCCGCTCTGGCTACTCACGGCAAGGCGGTTTTGAAATCTACCTTAATGGCAGTGAGCACGGGCCTGCGCTGTGGGATGCGATCTGGAATGCCGGACAGGCGCACAACATTGCGCCGGGCTGTCCCAACCTGATCGAACGGATTGAAGGCGGCCTGCTCTCCTACGGCAACGAAATGACCCGGACCACGAACCCACTAGAGGTTGGCATGGGGCGTTATTGCAGCCTTGACGGCAGCGTGGACTACATCGGGCGTGCCGCGTTGAAGCGGATTGCTGAACGGGGTGTAGACCGCCAGATCCGAGGGGTCACCTTTGACGGCGGGCCGGTGCCGACGTGCTCCAAGCCATGGCCAGTCCGGGTGGGAGACCAAGAGGTCGGCACGATCACGTCTGCAATCTGGTCACCTCGGCTGGGCTGTAACGTTGGTCAGGCGCTGATCGCTCAACCCTTCTGGGAACCCGGGCAGCCCGTCACGGTGCAAAGTCAGGACGAGGTCCTGCGAACCGGCACCATTTCCGCTTTACCCTTCGCCTGAACCCTGAGCGGCCTTGAGCAAATCCTTCCAGATTAAAAGCGGAACCTCAAGCGTCTTACTTTTTCGACGGCGCGCCGTCTCTCGTTCACCGGGTATTTCCACTGAATCGAAACCGGGTGCGGGTGGGCAGGTTCGTAGCTCGGTGAGGATTTGCTCTGCGGCCATTCGAAACGCACCTGACCCGCGATACCGATTGGTATCCACCATCAGAATGAACGAGTTGCACTCAACCTTTGCCGGGCCGAGCATGGCATCACATATCAACTCGCCCATGGTTGCCAGCCCATAGCCCAAGACGCCGCCCTTGGGCAAAATCGCACCCCCGTCGAAGTAATCAGAGGGGCTCTGGGTTGGGCGACCATTGGCATCAATAATTGCACCTTCGGGGAGCAAAGCGTCAACCTGATTGGCAGCATAGATCCAGCCTCCGGCGATCTGACTGGTTGCGCAATCCAGCACGACAGGCCCTCGATCACCGCCGGGAATGGCAAGGCACCACGGATTGGTGGGCAGCATACCCTGACTGCCGCCATGGGGGGCAACCATGCGCCAATTCTGTCGTGCGCCGCCGCCGCATGCAATCATCAGGCATCCAGCCCGGGCAGCCATCTCGCCAAAGGCACCCAAGCGGCCTGTGTGTCCGATATTCTGAACAGCAATGGCCACGACCCCTTGCTCTCGAACCGCGGGTATACCCGCCTCGATCGCGCAAGCCATCGCCCTGATGCCAATCCCGCCTTGGCCGTCAACGCTGAGTGTGGTGGTACCCTCTCCGTTGATCGTTGGGACCGCGTCGGGGTTGAGGTATCCACCGCGGTACTCTTTGGCATACTGCCGCGCCCGAAAAATTCCGTGTGATTCCACCCCACATAAATCAGCATCGATGAGATGCTGCACCACCACTTGCGCTGTCTCCGAGTTGCAGCCCGCGTGCTCCAAAACTCGCAATCCAACAGCCTCCACCTCTGAAACCGGTAGGGACACGCGGCCACCGGTCGGTTGCAGTTTCTTGGCCTGGTTCACGCTCGCGCGTCCTCTTCCTGGAGTTGTGTCAAGGTTGCGATGGTGTGGTGGCATCGAATGGCGTGGCCATTGTTGGTTTCTTGCCAGGGCGGCATGTCGGTGTCACAGATCGCACCGATCTTGCGCGGACAGCGGCGCTGGAACGGACAGCCGGCAGCGGGCGGTGAAGATTCGACCACATCATCTGCTGCGAGCACAGGTGCAACATCAGGATCCGGTTCCAAAACCGCACCGAGAAGCACTTCTGAATAGGGATGGGAGGGCGCGCTGTAGACTTGTTCTGAAGGGCCAATCTCACAAAGGCGCCCCTGATAAAGCACGGCGACGCGATCCGACAGGGCCTTGACCACCGCCAAATCGTGGCTGACGAACACGTAGGTCGTTCCCTGCGTTTCTTTCAGCTCATTCAACAGGTCGAGAACCGCGGCCTGAACGGACACGTCCAGCGCCGAAGTGACCTCATCACACAGAACCAGATCCGGATCAGCCGCGAAAGCCCGCGCAATGGCAACGCGTTGCTTTTCCCCGCCGGACAACTGGCTGGGTAGTCGATCAAGATAGTGCGCGCCTAAGCGAACCCGATCCAGAATTTCGGCACTGCGCCGCTCCAGTGCTTCGCCACTCAGACCGAAGTAGAGCTTAAGCGGTTGGGACAAAATCTCTGCAACCGTATGCCGAGGATTTAGGCTGTCGTCTGGGTTCTGAAAAATCAATTGCACCCGACGCAAGTGATCGGCTGAGCGGCGCTCCACCATGGGCGCTAGAGGCGTACCGCCAGCCACCGTTATCGTACCTCCGACCGGTGGCAGCAGGCCCGCAACGGACTTCAGAATAGTCGACTTGCCCGAGCCACTCTCCCCCACCAGCCCTAAAGTCTCCCCGCGAGCCACTGAAATCTGGATATCGTCAACAGTGGCTACGATCGCTGCGTCGCGGCCAAAGACACGGTCCAGCAAGCCCGGTTGCTGATAGCTGATCGACAAGGTGTTGAGGCTCAGCGCCGCCTCGCCATCGGCCCGCACAACCGCTGGTTCAACGCCGCTGCCCCGTAAAGAAAGCTCCAGAGCCCGGTCCGCGAAATAGCACCGCACCTGCTCGCCCGTTGGCAAGGTCGTCAATTCGGGTCTTTCGGCACGGCACCGGTCCTCAGACAGGGCGCAGCGGTCGGCAAAGGAACATCCAACCCCAACGCCGCCGGGCGCAGGCGGGCGTCCGTCCAACGCAACCGGCAGCTGCCGGTCCGCCAGACGAGGAATGGACGCCAGCAAACCGCGCGCATAGGGATGGACCGGAGCCTTCAGCACTTGCCGTGTTGTACCGTCCAGAACGACTTCACCGGCGTACATGACCATCACTCGATCACAGACACGGGCAATGGCGCCAAGATCGTGGCTGACATAGACCATCGCCATGCTGCGTTCGCGGGCAATGTCGCGGAGCAGTTCCAGAATGTGGGCCTGAGTTGTTACATCGAGCCCCGTTGTCGGCTCATCGAGCAGCAGCGTGTGCGGCTCCCCGGCCAGCGCCATTGCGATGGCAACCCGCTGCTGCTGCCCGCCGGACAACTCGTGCGGAAAGCGAGACAGAATTGCCTCCGGCTCTGGCAGGCGCACCTGAGACAGTAGCTCTATGGCTTTGGTCGAGTACTCTGCGGGCGGTACCGACGAATGCAGGCGCAGAGCCTCAATGATTTGCGCGCCGATGCGAAGGGTGGGCGTAAGGGACTGACCGGAATTCTGCGGGATCAGCGCCAGCTCACCCCCACGAATTTTCTCCAATTCAGGCCCGGAGCGAGAAAACATGTCCTCACCCCGAAACGAGACCGAACCATCAAGCAGACGCAGCCCTCGCTTGAGATAGCCCATGGCGGCGAGCGCCAGCGTGGATTTCCCCGAACCACTCTCGCCAACAATGCCCAGGCTCTCGCCTTCAGAAACCGACATATCGACATTACGCAGTACGTGCAGCGTCTCCCCCGACTTGCCATCAAATCCGATTGAAACGTCTTTTATGTCGATAACAGGCTGGGTCATACCGGGGCCTTCTGCGCGCGATCGATGCCCAGCGCCTTGGCAAGGGCATCAGCTGTCAGGTTGATGCCGATAATCAGAGAGGACAGCGCGACGACGGGGCCAAGGACGCCCCAGGGGGCAAACGACATGAATCCGCGCGCATCGGCGATCATCAAACCCCAGTCAGGCGTTGGTGGAGAAACGCCGAACCCCAGGAACGACAAGGAAGAAAAGGCCAGCAGCATCCAGGACCAACGCATAGCCCCTTCGACCATCAGCGTGTCGAGGACGTTGGGTAATAGCTCTCGCCAAATGATGGTCATACGCCCATGCCCTCTCGCCCGCGCCGCAGATACGAAGTCCCGCGCGATAACGTCGTGCGTGGCGGCTCTGGCGATCCGGATAACAGGAATGCCGTAGAAAAAGGCCAGCGTTGGAATCAGGACTTCAACGCCCGTACCAAAGGTCACGATCAGGACGAGCATCTTGAGGATCCAGGGCAAGGAGAGGAAGGCATCGACAATGCGCATCATGACTTCGTCGATGCGACCCCCGGCCAGGCCAAAGAAAATACCCATAAAGCCGCCCCAGGTCACCGCAATCGGCGTTGCGATCCCCGTGACCAGCAGTGCTTCGCGCCCCCCCAGCAACACGCGGGTGAATACGTCCCGCCCCATATGATCCGTGCCCAGCCAGTGCGCCATATCCGGCCCGGTCAGCATCATCGAGGAGTTGGTGGCCTTGAAGTCATAAGGAACAATCAGCGGACTGATTAAGGCCAGAACCAGATGCGCGGTGACCAGCGTCAGCCCGATGGCGCCAGACGGACGGGCCAACACGTCGCGGAGCACCGTCAGAACGGGAGAAAACATGGTGTATTTGCGATCAGCGGTCGTCAGGGTCATTTCTGCCTCATATACAACGTACGAAGCCTTGGGTTCGCGAACATGGTGAGCAAGTCAGCCGAGAGATTGACCCCGACGTAAACCGTCGCAACGATCAGCGCGATGGCCTGTACCACCGGCAGATCGCGATCAGAAATGCTGTCGATGATCATGCGCCCAAGCCCGGGGTAATTGAACACAACCTCAATCACCACCACGCCGCCCAGAAGCCAGGCCACGGTCAGGGCGACAACATTAATCGCCGGCAGCAGCGCGTTAGGCAGGGCGTGACGGAAGACAATGCGCCAGTACGGCACCCCCTTGAGCGTCGCCATTTGCACGTAATCCCCCGCCATGACTTCAATCACGGAGGACCGGACCATGCGCAGGATATGCGCGGTCATCACCATGGTGAGGACGATCACGGGCAAGATAATTTCAGGGAAGAACTCCACCGCAGGCGCATGGGCTGGCGTCAGAACGATACCCGGCAACCAACCCAGCCACACTGAAAACAGCAAAATCAAAACCGTCGCAGAAACAAACTCCGGAATGGTCATGGCAAAGATTGCAATCGTCGACAGCGTCAGATCGATCGGTCGATCGCGCCACAATCCGGTGATGACCCCCAACAATATCGCTAGCGGAACACCCAGGGCCAGCGAACTTGAGGCCAGCAGTAGCGAGTTTTTGAGCCTGTTACCTACCAGTTCCGCGATGCTTTTCTGACCGTTTGCAGAAACCCCAAAATCACCGCGAATTGCACTGGCCGCCCAATCGAAGTAGCGCTCAAACGGACCTCGGTTGAGACCCTGTGCCTCACGGCAATTCTCCAACAGTTTTCCTTTAGCCTCTCGTTCAAGAAAGGCTGTGCACGCATCCCCCGGGAGAAGTTCTACGCCCGAAAAAATGATAATCGATACAATCGCAACCGTTATGGCACCCAGTGCCATACGTCGAAGGAGCATGCGCAGCATGTCGAACTTCCCTGCTGTCCGCGATCAATACCAATGGATGAAGCGGGTTCCGCCTGCGTGCGGAACCCGCTCGTTGTTGATCAAGACGATCAGTCGACCGTGATCATGTGCCAGCGTACGGCATCGTTCTTCACGGCATCAAGGTTATTTACCCGCGAAGACACACCAATCAGCTTGGTCACTGTGTAAGGAATGAGCGTTCCACCATTCTCCCACAGGTATTCCTGAGCAGACTGGTAGATGGCATTCCGGCTGTCGAAATCCAGCTCGCGACGGGCTGACGCCAGCATGGCATCAAAGGACTCATCCTTGAAGTAACTCTCGTTCCACCTAGCGGTCGAGAGGTAGATTTCGTGCAACGCCTGATCGGCAGGACGCTCGTTCCAGCGGGTCGCAGCGACATCCTTCTTCATCCAAACCTCGGACCAGTAGCCATCCGTTGGCATCTGAACCACGTTGACCCGGATTCCAGCCGCAGCAGCCTGCTCCTGATACGCCACAGCCAGAGTTGGCCAGGTCGACTCAAGTGTGGAGACGTGTACATCAACGTCAATTCCGTCCGCATAACCAGCTTCAGCGAGCAGCGCCTTAGCGCCCTCAATGTCCTGAGGACAGGCAATGTCAGCACGGTATTGATCATTTGGCTCGACGGGAGCGTCACAGGCAACAACGCCCTGTCCGCCCAGAACCAGCTTCACCAACTCGTCGCGGTCCGCAACCATCCGAACAGCTTTACGTACGCGAGGGTCGCTAAAGGGCTCCACGTCGGTCCGGAACACCAGACCGCGCCAGTTCCCAGTTGGGATGACCTGCACATCAAACTTGTTGGAACTGGTCAGCATTACCTGCTGCTGAGCCGTAATGCCCCGTTCCATATCAATCTGACCGCCTAGCAGAGCCTGCAGACGGGCTTGACCATCGGCAATACCGATAACTTCCATCCGCGCAACGCCCGGTGCGCCTTCCCAGTAGTCAGGGTTGGCAACCAGGACTGTTGTGCCTTCAGCATCAAAGCTCTCAACCATGAACGGCCCGGTGCCGTTACCAGAGGTCGCGATGTCGTCGCCTGAGCCCTCGTTCAGCATGCGCAAACGGTAGTCCATCAGCTGTAAGGGCATGTCAGCAAACGGCGTGTTCAGGGAAATCTGAACGGTCATGTCGTCCAGCGCTTCAACGCTGGTGATCATCTTGACAGCAGAGCGCGCGGGGCTGTCACTGTCTGGATCTAGAACGCGGTTCAGAGAGTACACCACGTCGGCCGCTTCAAAGGTGCTTCCATCGTGGAACGTCACGCCATCACGCAGCTCAAAGGTCCAAACCGTCGCATCTTCGTTGGCGTCCCAGCTGGTCGCCAGGTCCGCTTGTGGCTTCCCGTCCAGACCGGGTCGCACGAGGCGGTTCATGATTTTCTCGGTTATCTGGAAAACGCGGCCTTTGGAAATCGGGTCAAGACTTGATTGAGCACCAAAGCCCAATTCGTGTGCTTGCCGGAACGTGCCAGAAGGTTCAGCAGTTGCAACGCCCGCAAGCATCAAAGATGCCGCGGCAGCGGTTAGTAACATTTTCATAGTTCTTCCTCCTATAGAACGATGCCAATGTTTGCATCGCCTGACTTTTCCACCAAAAAGCCCGAAATCGATCTGTCCTGACTTTTCCCTCTCGCCGACAATTGCCAGCAGCACGAAGGGGTGAAATCCTCCAGGAGTAGTGTTGGCTTTTGCCATTCATCACACAAATACGGTTTATTGCGATGTGCATTCGCAAAACGGATATGAAGGACGGGCCCAACCATGAAAGTTGTTGCGATTGGTGGCGGAGGATTCACGCACGGCACGTTTCCAGCCTTGGATCAGTTTTGCCTCGATCAGCTGCCCCCTGGCGGGCGGAAAGTCGGCTTCATCGGCATGGCCAGTGACGACGAGCCGCTCAAAATGCAACGGTTCAAGTCTCGCTTTCAAACCATTACAGAAACCCAGGTGCTGCTTGAACGGTCCATGACAGCAGGCCAGCTTAAAGGCGCTCTTGCTGATCTCGATATGGTCTATGTTGGCGGAGGTGATACCGAGGCAATGGTTGCTGCGTGGCGGCGACTGGGGTGGGACCGGGTCTTGGTTGACGCCTACCGGGCTGGCGTCACTCTGGCAGGGACGAGCGCGGGGGCCGTGTGCTGGTTTGACCGGTTTTTGTTCCATTCCGGCGAGGGGCCAATGCGACCGCTAGAGGGCCTCGGACTGATCGCCATGGGGGCTTGCCCGCATTACTCCAGCGAACCCGCGCGACGCGAGGCCCTGCATCAGACCGTTTCGGCCGGAACCATGCCAGCAACGGTGGCGGTTGATGACGGCGTTGCCGTCGCCTTCGAAAACGGCGTTCCGAGCGCACTATGTAAGGCTGATCCAGAGGCCGGCGCCTATATCATCCGAAGCGTCGAAAATGGCGACACTGAGCAGATCCCTTTGGCGCTGGTCTAGGCCTTTGCCCCATGAAGGACGGCGCTGTCGCTCAGGAGGCCAATCTGTTCCAGTCGAGCAATGAGTTCCACCTCGATGGATGCCACGGGATAAGAGCCAAACACGGGGGTGAGCGACAGTAGGTTCCGGGTCAATCCGGCGTCATCTGTGGCCTGCTTCACCGCGCGTGTTAACTGAGCTTTGAGAGGGTCATTCAGTCCGTTTTCATCCTCTGCCTTAACTTGCTGCTCCACGTACCGGAACCACGCCGCCAAGACCGTTAACAGGCCGCCATAAGGGCGCCCAGCCGCGTGGTTTTCGAACAGCGGATCAAGGATCCTTTGGGGTAGTTTTGCGGTCCCGTCCGAGGCGATCTGATACAGCAAATGACGGATTTCAGGATTCTGGTAACGCATCTTGAGAAGACCCGCATAGGCCGCAAGATCAGTCCCGGCTGGTGCCACCAGCGACGGTGCAATCTCGTCACCCCACAGCGCATCGATAAAGCGTTCAATACCGGCATCCTTGATGGCGTCTTCAACGGTGCCATGCCCGATCAGGCTACCGATGTAAGCCAGCGCGCTGTGTGAGCCGTTCAGCATGCGGAGTTTCATCGACTCAAATGGCGCAACTTCCTGCACCAATTGCACGCCAGAACGCTCCAGATCAGGCCGAATGCCGCCAACAAAGTCGTCTTGGACCACCCACTGCCTGAAGGGCTCATGCACCACAAGAGCCGGGTCGAAAACCCCCGTTTCGCGCCGTGCCCGCTCGATCATATCGTCGGTTGTCGCCGGTACGATCCGGTCCACCATGGTTGAGGGAAACCGGCATTCCGACCTGACCCATTCTGCCAGCGCAGGATTGATCCGGCTGGCAAGCGACAGCACGATATTTTGGGTCAATTGTCCGTTGGCAGGCAGATTATCCATTGAGAGGACCGTGAACGGACTTTGGCTGCCTTGCCATCGTCGTTCCAGCGCGCGCACCAGAAAACCCGGCGCCGACCGGGGCATTTTGTGCTGCAAATCGTGTTGAATATCAGGATGGTCGAAGTCGATGGCCGCCTGTGTGCCGCGCCGACAGTATCCTTTTTCAGTGATGGTCAGACTGACGATCTTTGTACTGTTCTCCGCCATGGCGTCCAGAACAGCTTCCGGGCTCTCAGGGGCCACCAAAACGCCCTGCACCGCGTCGACAGTTTGCGATTTAAAACCGTGCGCGGAGAGCTCCATCGCCGTGTAGACGAAGCCCTGAGGCGCGAGACTGTCCCTGACGTTCGGCGACCGCAGCGAAACCCCGATAACCCCCCAAGCTTCGGCCCCAGAATGGCCATCTCCGGTATCTACACCGCTCCCCTCCCGATCGGCGGACGTCATGATTTCTTGCAGATAAATCGCCCCATGCGCCCGAAAAAACGCACCCAGACCCAGATGAACAATCCCTACGTTGCGGGGCTTCGAGGTGCGGCTGAGCCGCTGGCCGGCGTCGATCGTCATAGTCGATAAGCCTTCTTCGCCAAGCCGTAAGTCAAGTCGTGCGCCAGCTCAAAAGCTTCCGTTTCCCGCAGCCTGCCCGTCCTCACCAACGAGGCCAGAAATGTACTGTCCACCCGGCGCGCAACATCGTGGCGTGCCGGGATGGAACAAAAGGCACGCGTGTCATCGTTGAACCCGACGGTGTTGTAGAAACCCGCGGTTTCCGTAGTGAGTTCGCGAAAGCGACGCATGCCATCGGGGCTGTCATAGAACCACCAGGCAGGCCCCAGCTTGAGCGCCGGATAAACCCCGGCCAGGGGGGCTAGCTCCCGAGCGTAGGCGGTCTCATCGAGCGTGAACAAGATCAGTTTGAACCGGGGATCATGTCCCGTGACGTCCAGCAAGGGCTGGAGACCGTTCACGTAGTCCGTGCTCCGGGGAATATCAAAGCCCTTATCGCTGCCAAATCCTTCAAAGATCCGCTGCGAGTGGTTTCGGAATGAACCGGCATGCAACTGCATCACCATACCGTCGTCACAGCTCATTTTAGCCATTTCAGTCAGCATTTGCGACCGGAACAGCTCTGCTTGGGCGGGCGTGTGCTTGCCACCGGCGATCAGGTCAAACAGGGCTGCGGCTTCATCGTTCGAGAGGTTGGCGGTGTTTGCGGTCGGGTGGCCGTGGTCTGTGGCCGTCGCGCCGTGGTCGCGGAACACCTGACGGCGACGTCGATGCGCTTCCAAGTAACCCTGCCAATGCGCCGTGTCACAATCACTGATTTGGGCAAGGTGCCGGAGGTTTGAGAGGAACTCCGGGTGGTCCGGATCAATCACGGCATCGGGACGGTACGTCGTAATCACCCGACCCTGCCAACCCGACGCACGGATCGAAGCATGGTGTTCCAGGGTATCGAGCGCGCCTTCAGTCGTTGACAGCACTTCGATATTGAAGCGCTCAAACAGGGCACGCGGCCGAAATTCCGGCTGCTCAAGGCAGTGCGCGATCTGATCAAAAATGACGTCCGCTGTATCGCTAGTAAGGGCTTCGTGAACCCCGAATACTTCTTGCAGAGAATGATCGATCCAAAGCCGCGTGGGCGTACCACGAAACAGGTAATAGTGCGCCGCAAAGCGCCGCCAGATCTCACGTGGGTCGGTTTCAATCGCCGCGCCGTTACGGGTCTGAATGCCAAGTTTTTCGAGCTGGACGCCCTGAGAATAGAGCATGCGAAAAACGTAATGATCCGGTGTGACAAACAGCGTCGCAGGATCACCAAAGGGCGCGTCTGTCGCAAACCAGGCCGGGTCAGCGTGTCCATGGGGACTTACGATCGGCAGCGAACAAATGCTGTCATACAACGCCCTGGCCAGAGCCTGGCTGGCCGGTTCAATCGGTAAGAGTCGGTCGTCATTAAGAAGCTGCACGGTTTTGGTTACCTGTTTGCGTTTGGTCGAGGATCTCCTTAGCGCGCAGCCAACCCTCGACTTCCACCATGAATGTGCCTCAACAAGCCGTCGGCAACAAATGGATTTCCCTCGATGGGCCGTATTTTTGAAATCGTATTGAGGCCTGATTCATCTTGAATTTGCAAATTGTCGATCATCAAGAAGTGTGCGCGTTAGTAATGATATGCGGCGCTGGCACTTCTCTGATCTCATCGAGAATATACAAAGCCGAATTTTTGTTAATCTTGGAAATCTTGGAAA
>PAHJ01000094.1 GCA_002705565.1 Geminicoccus sp.
AAATCAGCATAACGGGAGGATTATCCATGCTGAAGAAACTCGCAGTGGGTGCAGCTGCACTCGTCGCAACCAGCTCGGCCGCGCATGCGGAACAACTGGTTGATTCCATTCACTTCCTGATCCCTGGCGGCGCTGGCGGCGGCTGGGACGGTACCGCACGTGGTACGGGTGAAGCCCTTACCGGCGCAGGCATCGTAGGCTCTGCGTCCTACGAAAATATGTCTGGCGGCGGCGGCGGTGTCGCCATCGGTCACCTGATCGAGAACGCTGACTCTATGCACGGCACTCTGATGGTAAACTCTACGCCAATCGTGATCCGGTCCTTGCAGGGCGTGTTCCCGTACAACTTCTCTGACCTGACCATGATCGCAGGCACCATTGGTGACTTCGGTGCGTTGGTTGTGACCCCTGGTTCGGCGACCACGCTGGCGGACCTGGTTGCAGCCTACACTGCAGACGCAAATTCCATCGCGATGGGTGGCGGCTCGGTTCCGGGCGGCATGGACCACCTGATCGGCGCCATGGTCATGAACGCTGCTGGTGCTGACGCGACCAAGATCGCTTACCTGCCGTTCGATGCTGGTGGTGTGGCTCTTGCCGCTCTGCTTGCTGGCGAGATCGAGGTTCTTTCTACCGGTCTGGGTGAAGCTCTGGCTCAGGCTAAGGCTGGCGAAGTTGATATCCTGTGTATCACGAGCGATGCCCGCGTCGCTGACGCACCAGATGTACCAACCTGTTCTGAAGCTGGTGCCGATGGCGCATACTTCGTGAACTGGCGTGGTTTCTTCGGCGCACCTGGCATGCCGGCTGACACCGCTGATGCTTACCGCGCTGCAATTGCTGCGATGTACGCCACCCCTGAGTGGGAAGCGGTTCGTGCGCGTAACGGCTGGGTTGAAATCCACAACCCTGGCGACGACTTTGTGTCCTTCCTGCAAAATCAGGAACAGATCATTGGCGATCTGATGACTTCCATGGGCTTCCTCTAAGCCTATAAAAACGGGGAAGGGGGCCGACACCGGCTCCCTTCTTTTCGCTCGAGCGTTTCCGAGCTAATATTCTGTTCTTCAACACTTTTACCGACCTAGCAGGTAGTGATCATGTCTCGCCTCTTGTCCGCAGACCGCATCGTCGGAGTGATTTTGCTGATCCTCTGCTGTCTGTTCACCTACTTTGCCTTTGACCTGGCCAAGACCATCCCCCCCTTCTTCCAGAATCAACCCATGCGCGTTGATACGCTGCCGCGGATCCTCGGGATTGCGGGGATCATTGCCTCTGTGGTCACCATCATTGCGCCCACAACCGGTTCGAGCGCCGCCCAGAGCACAGACGCCGACAAGCAGCTCAAAGAAAATCAGGACCGAATGGCCGATTTGAGCTTTGACAACTTCGGGCAGGCCAAGTGGGGTCAGTTGGTGGCGATGATTGCGCTGATGATTGTGTACTCGACTTACCTGCGCGCGGGCGGTTTCATTCCCGCGACCTTCTTCCTGCTGCTGTTCGGCAGCATCATTCTGGGCGAGCGCCGTTGGATCGTAATGGTGATTGTCTCGTTTTTGGCGCCGATGGCAATCTGGCTGCTGGTGACTTACGTGCTCGACCGCACAATTCCGCCTTTGCCCAAGGCAATCATGAATATGTTGGGAGCCTAAGCCGATGATGGAGGGTATACTCACCGGTCTAAGCGCCGCGTTTACGTTTCAAGCCATCGCACTGGTGGTGCTGGGCTGTCTGATTGGGTCGTTTATCGGCATGGTTCCTGGGCTGGGGCCAATGCAGGTGATTGCCATCATGATCCCCGTTGCGGTGAGCATCGGCGATCCTTCAGTGGCGATGATCATGCTCGCCGGGGTCTATTACGGTGCCGTATTTGGCGGCTCGACGTCGTCCATTCTGATCAACGCGCCGGGGGTCGCGTCCACCGTTGCGACCTCCTTCGATGGCTACCCCATGGCGCGCAAGGGTTTCGCGGGTAAGGCGTTGACCATCGCTGCGATCTCTTCGTTCGCAGGCGGAACCGTCGGTGCGATCCTACTCACGCTGGCTGCCAAGCCGCTGGCCGACGTGGCGCTGCTGTTCCAGTCGCCCGAATACCTTGCCGTGATGATCGTTGGCATGACCGCGGTAGCAGCCTTTGGTGAGCGCGGGCGGGCGTACAAGGCCGTGTTGATGGTGATTTTTGGCATGATCCTGGCCTCCATCGGTGAAGGTTCACAGTTTGCCAACCGGCCCCGGTTCACCTTTGGCTACGTGCCATTACAGGATGGGATATCCTCAATCACGCTCATTATGGGCCTGTTTGCTGTACCCGAAGCCTTCTTCCTGATCCTCGACCCCAAGCGCGGACAGTACAAGGGCGACGGCGAGAGCAAGGAAATCAACAACATGCGGATCAGCGCCCAGGAAGCCAAGGAAATGGCCCCGGTGATTGGTCGACAGTCGATCCTTGGCTTCCTCATCGGCGTTATGCCGGGGGCAGGGGCAACCATTGCCTCCCTGATGGGCTACGCCATGGAGCGGAACATAGCGCCCAAGGAAAAGCGCGACGAGTTCGGCAAGGGCTCCTTGCGCGGCCTGACTGCTCCGGAAACCGCGAACAACGCCGCCTCAACAGGGTCGTTCGTGCCTATGCTGACTTTGGGCATTCCTGGCTCCGGAACCACGGCGATCCTGCTGGTGGCGCTGATTTCGCTAGGCGTGCAGCCAGGACCGGCGCTGATCAACGACAACCCGGACATCTTCTGGGGCATCATCATCTCGATGTACTTCGGCAACGTTGTCCTGCTGATCCTGAACTATCCACTGATCCCCTATATCGCCAAGCTACTGGCCGTGCCGCGTACGTTCCTGATCCCGTTTGTCCTGTTCTTCTCGATGGTCGGGGCCTATCTGGTCAGCCAGAATCCGACAGAGCTGTACACGATGATCGTGCTCGGGGTGGTGACGACGCTGCTGAGGCTGGCAAAGTTCCCGATTGCACCGATTGTAATCGGCTTCATTCTGGGGATCCGGATGGAGGACAACCTAGGCCGCGCACTGACCGACCCGGATTACACCGGTTTCAGCTTCATCTGGCAGCGTCCCATGACGCTGGTGTTCCTGTTGATCGCTGCGGCCATGCTACTCTATCCAATGATCGAAGGCCGCCTGGCCCGTCGCGAGCGCAAGAAGGCCCGCGACAGCCAGGTGACGCAGGACTAGGCCGCTTTATCCGTGATTAAAGTCCTCATCCCCTCCGGCGCGCTCGGGATCAGCGTTGATCCTGACGCTCTGGAGCGCGGGCTCCAGATGCAGCCCGACATCATCGCCATCGACGGTGGTTCAACTGACAGCGGCCCGCACTACCTCGGCACGGGCACATGCAAATATTCGCGCGCATCGGTGAAGCGGGAGTGGCGCTTGCTGATGCAGGCGCGGGCGCGGCTGGGGGTGCCGTTGCTGATTGGCACGGCGGGGACATGTGGGACGGACTCCATGGTGCAGTGGCTCCTCGACATCACTCGGGAGATCGCCGCAGAAGAAGGCCAAAGCCTGCGTGTTGCCACGCTCGAATGCTCGCAAAGCCCGGCACGGGTTGCTCAGGCCTTCGACGCCGGCACCATCACCCCGCTCGCCGGTGCTATGCCGGTGAACCGCGAGGACATCACCGGCTGTAGCAATATCGTTGCGCTCGCCGGGGCGGAGCAGATCAACGCGGCGCTGCAAACCGGCGCTGAGATCATCATCGCTGGCCGCTCCACGGACACAGCCGTCATTGCCGCACTGCCGCTCGCGCGCGGGTGCCATCCCGGTGGAGCCTGGCACGGCGCCAAGATCGGCGAGTGCGGGGCTTTGGCGACCAACAATCCTGCGACCGGTGCCATTCTGATCGAGTTCGACACCGAGGGCTTTACCGTCCACCCGACCGGAGAGGGCGTGCGCGCCACGCCGCTGACGGTTTCCGCCCACATGCTCTATGAGAACGCCGATCCCTTCATCCTGCACGAACCCGGTGGCCATCTGGACGTCACCGCCGCGACCTATACGGCTGTTGAGGATGACAGCAGCGTGCGTGTGACCGGCAGCGTCTGGCACCCCTCGGAACGCTATACCGTCAAGCTCGAAGGCGCGCGGTTGGCAGGGTACCAGACCATATCGCTGGTGCTGGTGCGCGACCGTCGCTATGTCGAGGCGATTGACCAGTGGATCAGCCAGCTGCGCGAGGCCTTTGTGCAGCGAGAGGGCAGCAATATTGCTGGGGACTACGGCCTCGAATTCCGCCTGATCGGGTCAAACGCGACGCTGGGCGCGCTCGAAACCAGACGACAGGAGGCGCATGAAATCGGTGTGCTGGTCGTCATCACCGCCGCTGATCAGCAAGCTGCCAATGACATCGCCAAGCTTCTCAACCCCTACCTATTGCACTACGCCCTGACGCCCAATGAGCCCATGCCCACGTTTGCTTTCCCGTTTTCGCCCCCAGAAATGGATCGTGGCGGGTTGCATGAGTTCGTGCTCAACCATGTCATGACTCTGGAACGCCCAATGGACGCCTTTGCCCTCAATGTGGTGGAGGTCGGAACATGAGTGGGAGTAAGGGTCATAGCGGGCTGGTGCAGGACATTCGCTCAAAGAACGCGGGTCCGTTCTGGATCACCATTGATGTTTTCTGCACCGATAATGCCGCTTTCGCGCTCCTGTGCGAGGCGCTCAGTTCGCAAGCGGTCGCAGACGCTTTGTGCACGCCCGCTGACAGATTGCAACGCTTCGATATCGCCGGGCTCAGCGTTATCAAGTTCAGTGCCCCACGCGAGGTGGTGCAGGGCGCACGCGCTGACAGGGACATGCACGGTGCGTCCTATGGCGTGTTGATTAAGGAGCTGATTGACGCACTGTAACGCAAGGAAACTGAAAGCCTGCAGTCCTAAACTCCTAGGGCAGTTTTCGGGAGAGGGGGAGTTGCGTGCAAGTTGATGTAGCGGTCCTCGGTGGCGGAAACGCGGCTCTTTGTGGTGCGATCAACGCTGCGCTGGCTGGGTGTTCCGTGCTGGTGCTGGAAAGCGCGCCCAAGCCTTATCGCGGCGGCAATTCCCGCCACACGCGCAATTTCCGTTGCATGCATCAGGGGCCAGTGGGGCCGCTGACGGGGGCTTATCTGGAAGACGAGTACTTCGACGACCTGATCAAGGTTACCAAAGGACAAACCGACGAAATTCTTGCGCGGAAGGCCATCCGGGAGTCCGAGGCATGCTTTGCGTGGATGCACACGCAGGGCATCCGCTTTCAGCCATCCCTCAGTGGCACTCTATCCCTATCCCGCACCAATGCTTTCTTTCTGGGCGGCGGCAAGGCGCTGGTGAACGCGCTCTACCGCCGTGCCGAGCAGTTGGGCGTGCGTGTGCGCTATCAGACCGAGGTGACCCACGTCGACATGCGCGATAACCGGGTTGCGGAGGTGGTTTTTACCGATGAACAAGGCGCAGAAAACCGGGTCCAGCCGCGCGCTGTTATTGCCGCATCAGGCGGTTTTCAAGGCGATACAGATTGGCTCGAACGCGCATGGGGACCGGGCGCGCAAAACTTCCTGATCCGCGGCACCCAGTATAACCGCGGCGTTGTTCTGCGCGACCTGCTTGATCAGGGCGCGCAGTCGGTCGGTGATCCCACCCAGTGCCACGCCGTCGCCATCGACGGCCGTGCGCCTAAGTTCGACGGGGGTATCGCCAGTCGCCTCGATTGCGTCCCGTTTTCGGTGGTGCTGAACCAAAACGGCCAGCGCTTCTACGACGAAGGCGAAGACGTCTGGCCCAAGCGGTACGCCATCTGGGGTCGCCTGGTCGCTGCTCAGCCCAGTCAGATTGGCCACGTGATCATTGACAGCCGGTCGCTAAACCTATTCATGCCCTCACTCTACCCACCGCTGGTTAGCGACACCCTGGAAGGGTTGGTCGAGCAAATGGGCTTGCCCACGGGGGCCAGTCTGGCGTCGATCAGCGCCTTTAACGCTGCCTGTGCGAACGATCTCAGCGGTTTTCGCCCCACGGAACTGGACGGCCTCGCCACGCGCGGGATCGAGCCGGCAAAGACCAACTGGGCTAGACCGATCACGGAACCGCCGTTCTATGGCTACACGCTGCGCCCCGGCGTGACCTTCACCTATCTTGGGCTGAAGGTGGACCAGGCAGCGCGTGTGCAGATGCAGGACGGGCCGGCAGAAAACCTTTGGGCGGCGGGAGAGATCATGGCGGGGAGCATTCTGGGACAGGGTTATCTGGCCGGGTTTGGGATGACCATTGGAACCGTCTTCGGACGCCAAGCCGGGCAGGAGGCCGGAGCCTATGTCAAACACCGATAGCCCCTTTGTCGAAAACCCCTTGGGCGCGATCGAAGAGGCCGCCCGACAGGTCAATATCTGCAACGCCTGCCGATACTGCGAAGGCTACTGCGCGGTGTTTCCGGCCATCACCTCGGCACGCAGTTTTTCTGAGGCTGACATCACGCAGCTGGCCAATCTGTGCCACAACTGCCGGGGCTGTTTCTACGCCTGTCAGTACGCGCCACCGCATGAGTTTGCCGTCAACCTGCCCAAGGCTTTGGCCGAAGTCCGTCAGAACAGCTGGGAAGACTTCGCTTTCCCCCGTGCCTTAGGGCGCCAGTTTCACCGCAGCGGGGCCGCCATTGCCCTGCTGGCGTTCACGGCCTTTGCTGCGCTGTTCGCGCTGGCGCGGTTTGTCGGTGGGGTTGGTGATGCGCAGGGGGAGGGTTTCTATCGCCTGATGTCACATACGGTGATGGTCTCAATTTTCGCTCCCGCCTTCATCCTGCCGATGCTGGCTGTTGGCGTCGGGCTGGTGCGCTACTGGCGGGCGACGCGGCCCGAAAGCGGCGGCTCGCGCTGGCTGCATCCGCGCGCGCTGGCGCTGGCTTATCAGGACGCCATGACGATGAAAAACCTTGGTGGCGGTCATGACGAAGGCTGTAACTTCGAAGACGAGGACCGCTTTTCCAACCTGCGCCGCTGGCTGCATCAGGCTGCGGCTTTTGGCTTTATCCTGTGCTTCTTTTCAACCTCCAGTGCGACCCTGATGCACTATGTCCTGGACTGGCCCGCACCCTATCCGATCTGGACCCCGCCCAAGGTGTTTGGGGTCTCAGGCGGGGTGTTGCTGACCTTGGGCAGCTTTGGGCTGGCGTGGCTCAAAACCCGGGCGGACCGTGATTTGGGCGACGGGCGCGTGTGGGGTGGAGAGATGGGGTTTGTGCTGCTGCTTGGCTCTGTGGGGCTCAGTGGTTTGCTGCTTTACGGCTTGGGCTCGACACCGTGGCTAGATGTTCTGCTGGCGGTACACCTGGGAACGGTGCTGGCGCTGTTCTTGCTGGTGCCATACTCAAAGATGGCCCACGGCTTTTACCGGCTTGCGGCGTTGGTTCGAGACGCCCAACGCCGGATTGACCGAGGCCTATGACCCCACGCGAGCTCCTGACCGACTGCGCCAAGCTGGCGCTGACAGCGCTGTTTGCACTGATCAGCGGCTGGGTGTTCAGCCAGTTCCGACTGCCTGTGCCCTACATGCTTGGCTCGCTGATAGGCGTGTGGGTGCTGGGCGCGCTGATCAAGCCGGCACAGCCTTGGCTGGGCGTGCCGCGATGGTTCCACGTGCCGGTGATCCTCGGTCTGGGGGTGATTGTCGGTGGAGCCATCGGGCCAGGCTTTCTTGGGTCCATCCGGGAGTGGTGGTTCACCACCCTGGTTGTGGTGGTAGCAACGGTGATTGCGACCACGGTCGGCTTCCTGGTGCTGTGGAAGGGCCGTCGTCGGCCATGGCTGCAGGCTTTGCTGGGGGCGATACCCGGCGGTCAGGCAGAAATCGCGATGATCTCGCGGGATTACGTGGAAAAGGACTATGCCGTGGTGCTCTCGCACCTGGTGCGGGTCACCTTCATCTTTCTCAGTACGCCGCTGATCCTAGCCGTGGTCGAAGGCGGCGAGGCGGTCGAGCAATCTTACGCGGTGCAGCGTGACTTGCCGGGCCTGCTCGACCTGCCGCCTCGCAAGATCATCGAATTCGTCGGTATGGCTCTGGGCAGCTTTGCCCTGGCGCGGTTGATCCGCATGCCCATGCCCCATTTGCTGGGACCGATGTTGGTGTCGCTGGTGCTGAATGCGCTGGGGTGGGTGGAAACCGTCCGCCTGAACGAGTTTGTTCTGCTCGCGCAAGTCACCATTGGCGGCCAAATCGGTGCGAGACTGTCGCGGGTGCCGTTCCGGGAAGTGATCAGCTACCTGATCGACGGCCTGCTCGTTTCGATCGTGACGCTGAGCATCTACACGGGCTTCGCGCTGGCCGTAGCTGGGCTGCTGGGGATGCGCTTGTTAGACGCCTATATCGGATTTGTGCCGGGGGGACTGTATGAAGTCACCGTCCTGTCCGTCCTTTTCGGTTTGGACGTGGCCTTTGTCGCCTTCCACAACACCCTGCGTGTCGTTCTCATCTACGTCGGCCTCCCCATCGTCCTCGCCCGAACCACTATGAGCCGCCAGCAGTAACCGCCTCAACCCGTTGTCCCCCTTCTCCAAGCGAGCGCGTCCCGTTAGGGGCGCAGCGGGAAAAAGCGTCGCGAAGCGTCATTTAGATCAAAAGCGCTTCGGGTACGAAAATCTCCCCCGCCATGATCTTTTTCGCCGTGCGCATCACACCGGCTTTGTCGAATTCCGGACCATCTGCGCCATCGCGATAGGCCAGCTCCACGGCAATCACACCCACAGGGTGTTCCAGCACGAATTGCTGGCTGCTCAGCGCTATGGCTGTTGAGGCCTCCGACACCACCGTACCGGGCTGTGTCGCGGCGGTGGCGACGTTGATGGAGCCGGTGACGGCGTGGGTCGGGTGGCAGCTTTGGGGGACGAAGTAGCGGCTGGTCACATGACCCGTGCCGCGAGGGGGGCTGGCGATGCCCATTTTCGGCACCACTTTGCCCCTTGCGTCGCCCAGACCCATCCGCTCGGAGGCAATTAGCCGTGCTGCCTCCATCCGCTGTAGCAAGGTGGGGTCATCGAGTTCAGTCTTGGTTTCATCGCCCTTCAGCCCCAATTCTGCGGCGCGGAACCAAATCATCGGTACTGCGACATCGATCAGAGTCACGGTCAGCCCGTTGATTTCCTCCATCCGCTGTCCTGTTGGGAACAAAGCGCCGGTTTTTGAGCCAACGACGTCGAGGAAGTTCATCACCACCGGCGCGGCTGTGCCCGCCACGCCGTCAATGCGGACATCGCCCAGATAGGACCAACGCCCACCGGGCGTTTCCAGCACCGCTTCCATCAGCGCATTGGTGTTGGTGTTGCGGATAGAGATCGACGTGACCGGGTCGGAGGCTTCAATCAGCCCCATTTCCAGCGCCGCATGACCGACCGCCGATAGGATGTTGCCGCAGCTCGGATTGGTGTCGACGAACGGGCGTTCGAGGTCGATTTGAGCGAAGAGGTAGTCAATGTCTACACCCTCGACCTCGGATCGTGAGAGAATAGCCGTCTTCGAGGTGACCGCCGTTGCGCCGCCCACGCCACCCAACTGCGCACGATCGACCTCATCGCTGAGACCGTCCGTGGTCCCCAGCGCGGCCAGCAACACCGCGTCGCGCTGGGCCGGGTCGGCCGGCAGATCCTTGGCGTTCCAGTATGGGCCGGAGCTGGTGCCCCCCCGCATGAAAAGGGCGGGAATGCCTTTAAGGTCTGACATCAGATATCTCTCTCAAAACGCGCACCTAGGGCACGCCAAACATTTGCGGCTTCTTAAGGTATTTCAGGACCGGGTCAAGCAACTCGACCTCGCCGAACAGGCGCTTAACCCCACCCAGGGTCAGGCTCGGATTAACCAAATCAGCCAGCACGATCAGCAGCAGCACACAGGCCCCCGCCAGCATCAGGTTCCACCACAGTTTCAGCGGGCTGTAGCTGACCAGCAGCGCAGTGCAGAACACGGCTGTCGCAATCAGATGACCCAGCACGGCAATCGTGACAACGTAGCCAGCGATCCAGCCGACAGCGAGCAGCAGGCTGCGTCGGCCGTCTGGCTGGCCGTGCGCGGCTGACAGGGCGCGGGCATCGGCTTCCTCGTCTTCCAGCAATTCCTGCTCACGCGGGTTGAACAGCACGCGGAACAGGCCAAGCAGTGCCAGTGGAAAGAACACCAGTCCCAAGAAATGCGGCATTTGCGCATCATTGATGTTGGAGCCGAAGTCATAGAGCTTCTTGCCCCACGTCACCGGCCCGAACAGCATGTAGGCGAAGATCAGCACCACCACGACCATGAACGCCACAATCGGTAACCGCTCGCGCCAGGTTCGTGTGATGGTCAAGCCGCTTTCCCGGTGCAGCCGGTTTTCTGAACGGTTCACAATGACGCCGTAGACGATGACCAGCGCAATCAGCACCATGATCACACTCATCAGGATCCAGTCGATGGTTTCCATGTTGCCCCGTGCGATCCGCTGGGATGCCCAGTTGAACTTTGTCTCCATGGGCGCAGCAAGGACGAAGCCAATCAGGAAGGCTGGGCGCGACCACTTGAAACGACGGAGGAGAACCCCGAGCCCGCCCAGCGTCAGCAGGGTCAGGAACGAATAGAATGAGGCCGACTTGCTGACCTTAAAGACCGCAAAGAAGATGATCACCAGCAGGAACGGCGCGAGCGTGGGAAAGGGGATCTTGGTCAGCCGCGCAATCGGTGCACTCAGGCCAAAGCACAGCGCCGTGCCCATGACGTTGCCCAGCATCAGCGTCCACGCAATAAAGAACGTCACCACCATACCTGTCACCACGATGGTCGAACCGGGCAGGTTGAACTCATCCAGAGGCTTGATCATGTCGAACATGGGAGGACCCGCTTCGATCGAGAAAATCGAAAGGATGCCCAGAAAGACCGCCATGGAACCAGAACCGGGTAGCCCCAGCAGCAGGGTCGGGACCAGACCGCCGCCTTCTTTGGCGTTGTTGGCACTTTCCGGGCCAATCACACCGCGGATGTCGCCCTTGCCAAATCCGGTCACGTCTTCACCGCGTGCGGCAACGATCGCCTTGGTCTGACCGTAGGCGATCCAATCCACGACGGACCCGCCCAGGCCTGGGACAATCCCAACCAATACTCCAACAAAGGCATTCCACAGGCTGATCAGCTTGTTGTTCCACCAATCCAGAAACCCTTGCCGCCAGCCGTAGCCGAGCTTGGCTTCACCAGCGATGGAGCGGTTCTGGCGAAGCAGATCAACGATTTCCGGAATGGCAAACATCGACAGGCCGATCATCGCCACACCTAGGCCGCTGCGCAGATACTTCTGCCACTCTTCAATGAACCCGTTCGGGTTCTTGGCGCTCAATGAATGGGGAAAGAATTGGGCTGTCCAGTCGCTTAGTCCGACCAACCAGTCATACTCCTTGCCGGTAAACCGAACAAAACCATCCAATGAGCCCGAGCCCATCAGGCCGACAAAAAGGCCCATGCCAGCCGCCAGAAAGCCTTTGAGCAAAGAACGGCCCGACAGAATGCCGATCAGCGCTATGCCAAACACAGCCAGCATGAACTGCGCTGGGGTACGAATGTAGATGATGATAGAGGCGGCAAAGGCGAGGATGACCGTGAGAACGATCACGCCCAATACGCCGCCGAACAATGAGCTGACGAAGGCCGAAGACAGGGCCTGAGCTGCTTTTCCCTGTTTGGCGAGCGGGAAGCCATCGAGCACGGTGGCCTGAGAGGCGCTGGAGCCGGGGATGCCCAGCAGGACGCTGGCAAAGGTATCTGAGGTTGGAACCACTGCAATCATGCCGATCGCCATGGCAATGCCCGCCACTGGTTCAGCCTGAAACTGAGTGAGAACGACAATCAGGATCGACATACCGGCGATCCCGCCCAAACCGGGCAGAATACCAAGCGCGATGCCCATCAACACACCGAAGAAAACGTACATCAGCACGCCCGGCTGCAAGATCAGCGCGAAGGCTGATAAGAGGCTCTGCAGCACGTCCATAGAGGGTGTTCCTTGGGTGAGTGGATGCGAAGGGTTCAGCCAGAAAACATCGATCAGCGTTCAAGAGGCGCGCGGGCTTGTCCCTTGAGTTGAGGTGTTCTGGCGATGTGCCACGTTTTGAGGCGTTTCGCCATGATCCTGCACGGAAAAAACCATAATGCGCACTGTTGCAGAGGGGTCTAAGGAGAGAAAAACCCCTCTGCGGGTCGTGCTAGACCATGAGGCTTAGGCCGGTAGGGTTGGCCAAGCAGAAGGATCGATTACAGCTCAACGCCGTAAGCATCCTTAAGCCAGCCTTTGACGAATGCGAGCGAAGTATCGTCAACGTCCAGTGCCTTTTCCAGCAGAACCGCTGCGCCGTCACCGATACCTTGAGGGTAAACGCCCAGACGCTTGGCTGAAGCTTCACCGAAGCCATCAATCTGAGTGGCCGCTTGGAAAGCAGCCGTGATGGTCGCTACGTCGTCCGCAGAGGCGTCACCGGGCAGGAACACCATCTTTTGCGCGGCAAAACCAGCAGTGAAGAAGGCTTTCCATGCCGCGTAAGCAGCCGAGTCCAGCGCGGCTGGGTTTGCAGCGGCCAGAACTTCCGTGAAGTGCGGCAGGTCCGGGAAGGTTGGGTCACGAACAATATCGCCGTTCGCATCAACCGCACCCCAGGACATCAGGGCAACGGCCTCACCGGCTTCAACAACAGGTGCGATGTTGGACAAGTAAGCAGAAGACGTCTGGTAGTCGATGGTGGTTTCGCCCGCGAGGAACGCAGCGCGACCTGCCGAACGGCCTTTGAGACCAAAGATTGGCTCAACGTTGTAGCCCAGCAACTCAAACGCCAGCAGGGGAACGAGGTCAAGCGACGTCGCGCCCTGGGAGCCGTAGCTCATCGACGCGTTTCCCAGGCCGCCAGCGGCAATTTCAGGAGTGGTGTATACAACACCGCCCGTTGGGGTCGCGATCATAACCTGCCAGTCGCGGTATTCGTACTCAACGCGATCATCACCGAGCAGGTAGGGGAACTGGGTCGAACCGGACGAACCAAAAATGGTACAGCCATCGCCTTCGACTTCGTTCTGGAAGTAGTTGGCGCCAAGCGTGGAGCCTGCGCCCGGCATGTACTCAACAATCACGTTCTGACCGAGCTGCTCGGAAACCAGCGGTGCCCAAAAGCGCGCCCACTTGCCCGAACCACCGCCTTCGGAGAACGGAATGATCCACGTGATGTCATCCCCATCACAGGGTGCCGCAGCAGCCGTCCCGGCAACCGCACCAAACGAAAGAGCTGCAATCGCAGCCGTAAACAGTTTTTTCATGAGTTCCTCCCTGAACCAACAAATCGGATATCGCAGTACTCTCCCACAGAATACTTGCAACGCGATCCTGCATCTGAGTAACTGCCCAACCTTTCATTAACCTTGCAGGACAGGGAAAAGGTGGGCCCGTGCGGATACTACTGGTAGAAGACGCCCCTGATGTCAGCGCGGCGATGAAGGATCTTCTGTCGACCAGGGATCATTCGGCTGAGGTGGTCATCACCGTTGATGACGCCATTGCCGTTTTGCGCACAGACAGCTTTGACCTGATCGTTCTGGATCTGAACTTGCCAGGTCGATCCGGACGAGAGCTGCTCGCCTACTGCAAGTCAAACCATGTGCAGACCCCAATTTTCGTTGTTAGTGCCCGTGCCGATCTGGAGGATCGCGTGGGTTTGCTAGACAGTGGCGCAGATGACTATTTGGTCAAACCCTTTGATCCGCTTGAGTTTTTAGCGCGAGTTGGTGCTCTGTTACGTCGCCCAAAGGAACGGGCGCCCAGCCGTACTTCGTTGGCCTTTCTGACCTTCGATCACGACGAAAGGCGTGCCTTTCAGCATCAATCAGGGGAGGATATCCATCTCACGCCACGTGAGCGCTCCGTGCTCGCCGCGCTGATGATCAAGCCCGGAGTTGGTGTGCGCAAAGAGGCGCTGACGAACCTGCTTTATTCTCTTGAATCCGACGTTCAGATCAGTGCTGTCGAGGTATATGTCAGCCGTCTTCGAGGCAAGCTGGACCGGGCACAGGCAGCGGTTCAGGTCCGGGCAATTCGTGGTTTTGGCTATCGGCTTGAAGCCGTGGAAATCACCTGATGCTGGCCAGCCTTCGCCTTCGAATCCTGTCGGTTGTCGCCGTCGGATTGGTGCTGGCGTCGATTATCGGCAGCGTTCAGGCGCATCGCAGCGCACAGGATTTGGCGCAGAATCTTCAGGATCAGAACCTGCGCGCCATGGCCTTTGGCTTTTTCTCCAGCGTCACGGCCTCTCAAGGGTCGTGGGTGACACCGGAGGAGGTGTCAGACTTCATTCCCCCTGACGTGGACCAGTACTTCTACCGCCTGATCGGTCCAAAGGGTTCGTATATCTCCGGTTACAATTTCGTTCAGGTGCCCGTGCCGGATGAAGCGGAGCCAGGGATCGCTAATTTCGCTACCTGGACCGATGGCAGCGGCGCAACCTATCGCGGGGTTTCGATTTCCGCGTACGTTGATCAGTTCGAAGCTCCGGGCTGGGTGACGTTGCAGGTGGCGCAGAGCACGCGCGGAGCCCAAGGGCTGGTGGCCGAGCAAATGCGGTCCTACTACTTCACCGCGGCGATGATCTGTTTTGGGGTGTTGGTCAGCGCTGTGATTATCCTATCGACTATTTTCCGACCTCTCAGCCGCCTGACTCAATCCGTCGCCCGGCGCAGCGCCGAAGACCTCTCGCCGATCCAGCAGCCAGTTCCGATCGAAGTGCGACCGCTCAAAGAGCGGCTGAATTCGCTGTTTCAAACGGTTCGTACCGAGCAGGACGCCAAGGACCGGCTGATTTCAAACGTGGCCCACCAGCTTCGCACGCCTCTGACCACCATTCGACTGCGTGCCGAACTGGCCAAAAATGCCAGCGAGCCCCGCCTACATCTCGAAGCGCTGGACCGTGAAGCCAAGCGCGCCGGTACTTTGGCAGGCCAGTTGATGCAGTTGGAAAGCGACGCGCGCACCGTTGCGCTGGAGGAGGTCGATCTGGGCGGGCTGGTCACCAGCCTGATCGAAGACCATTCCATGCCGTTTGAGCACGCGGGCGTAAAGCTGCGCCTGGAGCTTGAGCCCGGCATCCCGCCGGTCATCGGCTCACCGGCCCTGATTGAAGAGATCCTGTCCAACCTGCTGGATAACAGCCTGCAACACGCGCAGGCGAAGGCAGTTGTGGTGAGCGTTGATGGGCCAGTGTTGCGGGTGTCTGACGATGGTTGCGGGGTCGATGAGGAAAGCCTTGGGTGGGTGTTTGAACGGTTTTTTACGGCGCATGCGGGGACGCACTCAAGGCTGGCTGATGAGGACCGATCTGAGGCCGAATATCAAACCGGATCTGAGCTTGACGAGCGAGCAGGGGGCCGTGTCGTGGCTGGCTCGGGACTGGGACTTAGCATCGTGCGCGAATACGCCAACCGAATGGGTGCAGAAGCGCTGGCTGAAAACCGAGAAGGCTTGAGTGTCACCATCGCCTTCCGCCCAGCCTGAGCGGTGTAAACACGGTGCCAAAAAGGCCCCTCTGAACCTCGTTCAACGTCTTCTGATTATTTAGAAAAATGAAAGTAGGTCCTCCCTTAGCAGCCTGGGCCGACCCTGGTACTTTTTCCTTTAAATTCTCTCCCGAAATCAACCGAAATCGTTTTCGGTTGACTCCGTAATCGATTTCGGTCAGCTTCGTATCTGGAGATGAGGGGAAATGTGATGAGTGGCAAAGTCACTGATGCATTAAAAGGGAAGGTGAAGCGTGCAACCTTGGCTGAGGTTGCGAGCGCTGTGGGGCTGGCCAAGCCGACTGTTTCCCGTGCCCTCAACGACTACCCCGATATTTCTGATGAAACCAAGCGTCGCGTGCGTGAAACAGCAGAGGCTATGGGATATGTGGCGTCTTCCCGAGCGCGCCAGTTGCAGAAGGGTGCAACCGACGCCATCGGTCTGGTGATCAGCTCGGCCTCGGTTGGTCTGCAAGCAGCTTATCAGAGCGAATTTACCTCTGCCCTGGCCGCAGCGCTGGACGGACACGGGCTGGACCTGCTGCTGCACTCAGTGGCTGATCCTGTTACTGAAATCGATACCTACAACCGCTTGTTCCAGCAGGGCAAGGTCGATGGTTTCGTGTTGATGCGAACCCGCCGTGATGATGAGCGGATCCGCTTTCTGACCGAGCGTGGCGTTCCCTTCGTCACTCAGGGTCGGACGGACCAAAGCGCGGAACACGCCTGGATCGACATTGACTCTCAAACGGCCTTTTCCGATGCGGTAGGGTTTCTGGCCGCAAAAGGGCATGGGCGTATCGCGATGATCGCCGGGGATGAGACAATTTATTCTTCGTCGCTGCGTATCGCCGGCTACCGACAGGGGTTGGAAAAGGCAGGAATTGCCTTTGACGCTGACCTGGTTCTGCCTGGCGACTTTTCGGCAGCTTCGGGCCGTCTGGGCCTTAGGCGGTTGGTCGATTCAACCACTGACGTCACTGCCATTCTGTGCGCCAACGACGCAACCGCCATGGGTGCAATCAGCCAGGCGGTGGAGTTGGGGATCGACGTACCCAAACAACTGAGCGTCATGGGATACGACGGTGTCCGCATGGCCGAAATGTTCAGCCCTCCGCTGACGACGCTTTCGCACTCGGCTGCGGAATGCGGTGAGCGGATCGCTTCCATGATTGTTGGTCTGGTGGGCGGCGATGCCCCCACAGATCACCAAATCTTGCTGCCTGCACAAATCATCGAACGACGTTCGACTGGCATGGCAGCAAATGTCTGACAAGGTAAACATACGGAGGAGACCATCATGACCTTGCTCAAAAAGATCTCGCTGAAGGCGGCTTTGGGGGCTGCGGCAGCTGTCGCTACCCTTGGCGCGGCCCAGGCGGACACCATCCAATTCTGGACCACTGAGGAGCAGCCAGACCGTTTGGCCAAGCAGGAAGCTATGGCTGCGAATTTTACTTCGGCCTCTGGCATTTCTGTTGAGGTGATTCCGATTTCTGAGTCCGAAATGGGGACCCGTGCGACGGCTGCTTATGCGGCGGGCGAACTTCCCGACGTAATTTACTACCCTCTACAGTACGCTTTGCCTTGGGCAGAAGCGGGCGTGATCGATGTTGACGCAACCACCGAAGCGGTTGAGAATCTTGGCGTGGATACCTTCCAGGCAGGCGCATTGAACATGGCGGGCTTTGACGGTTCTTATGCTGGCGTCCCTGTGGATGGTTGGACCCAGCTTGTTGTGTACCGTTCCGACCTGTTCGATGCTGCGGGTCTTGCCGCGCCTGACTCCTACGCTGACATCGTTGCTGCGGTTGAGGCCCTTCACAATCCGCCAGAAATGTTCGGCTTTGTTGCGCCGACTAAGGTCGATGAAGGCTTCATGTCTCAGGTTCTGGAGCACGTCATGCTCTCCAACGGCGTATCGCCGGTGAACAACGACGGTCTGGCTCAGCTTGACGAGACGGCAACCACTGAAGTGCTCGAATTCTACAAGACCATCGTTGATGCGTCCCCGGAAGGCGAATTGTTCTGGAAGCAGTCGCGCGAAATGTACTTCGCTGGTCAAGCGGCGATGATCATCTGGTCGCCGTTCATTCTGGACGAGTTGGCTGGTCTTCGTGACTCCGCTCCGCCAACCATCAACGACGACCCCCAGTCTCGTGAACTGGCTTCCAAGACGGCTGTCATCACGACGCTGGCCGGCCCTTCAAACCCGGATGGCGCTGCCTGGGCCGACGTGCGTTACTTCGGTGTGAGCTCGGATGCGGACGCGGATTCGGCGATTGCGTTCATCGAGTACTCTATGTCTGACGGCTACGAGCAGACCCTGTCGATCGCGCCTGAAGGCAAGTTCCCTGTGCGTCAGTCTGACGGCACCAACCCCACCGCTTACCTCGATGCCTGGGCCAAGTTGCCTGTTGGTGTGGACCGTAAAGCGCCATTGGGTGACATCTACCCCGCTGACGTGATCGCTTCGATCGCTTCGGGCCTGTCTACGGCCAACCGTTGGGGCGTGAAGGAAGGTCAACTTTCCCTCGCTTCCAAGATCAACAACTCTCGCGTGTTGAACACCTTGGTTCGCGAATACGTTGACGGCGTTCGGGGGGCTTCTGAGACGGTTGCCATGATGAACGAAGAACTGGGTAAGATCGAGTAGTCCAACCCACTCTCCCAGAGGCAGCCCGTCTTGAACGGGCTGTCCTCACTATGGCCCGGTGGGGAAAGTTTCGTTAAGGATCTTTTCCCACTGGGGCACTTGATGTCTTTCACTTATCTGAATTTTCAAGGATGCTTTGTCGATGACTGAATCTTCAGCATCGGTTGGCGACAAGCCTTTGGTTCATCGACCGGGGCGCTTAAGCCGCCGCGAGAGCCGCTTGGCCTTTGGCATGACATTACCGTCAGTTTTTATCGTAATGGCCATCGTCCTGTTTCCATTGCTGGCGACGTTCTGGATCTCGGTCAAGCCGATCGAACTTGCCGATCTGCGCGCACCAGAAGTCCGCACGCGGGAGCAGGTGCGCGGTGACGTGACCGCCGTCGGCGACGAAATCATCCTTCGCTACAAACTGCGCAATTCCAGCCGCGACAAGGCGGTGCTGGCTGTTACGCTTGAAGATATTGTGCCAGCCGGGCTTGACCCGCTGGCCCTTGACCCGCGCTGTACGCTGGATGGGGAGGGGCTTTTGTTCTGCGTGCTGGGTGACTTTGACGCCGGTCAAAGCGAAACGCTCGACATCCCAGTCCGCAGCACGCAGGCGTTTATCGATAACCCGGTCAGCGCCAAGGACAGCGATGTGGTTGTCCGGGGTAGCAGCGTGAACCCCTTGCTGACCACTGAATTGACGCTGGACAACTTCCGGCGAGCCTTTGGCGTGCGCGAGTTTGGCACGGTGTTGTGGACGACATTTGTCTACACCATCGGCGGGACGGCAGGTGCGCTGGTGCTGGGTTTATTTGCGGCGCTGCTGCTCAATCAGACCTTTCGCGGACGAGCGGTGTTCCGGGGCTTCCTGCTCTTTCCCTTTGTGGCGCCGGTGATTGCGGCGGCCTTTACCTGGGTGGTGATGCTGGATCCGTTTTCGGGCTCCCTCAACGCGCTGCTGCTTCAGATGGGTGCGGTCAGTGAGCCTATCAATTTCTTTGGGGTCCGGTCGGTTGATGTTCAGTTTTTTGGTCTGACCGTTCCCGTGCCGATGGCCCTGTCTGTGGTCATTGCCTTTGAGGCATGGCGGTATTTCCCGCTGTCATTTCTATTTATCCTCGCGCGGATGCAGTCGATCCCCCAGGATATGTATGAGGCCGCCGATATGGACGGCGCATCACCGTTCCAGAAGTTCTGGGCGCTGAGCCTGCCGCAGCTTACTGGGATCATGGCGGTTTTGTTCCTCCTGCGCTTCATCTGGACCTTTAACAAGTTCGACGACATCTTCCTGCTCACTGGCGGCAATGCCGGGACACGGACACTGACGGTACAGGTCTACGAGCAGGCCTTTGCGCTGAATAATCTCGGCGCAGGTGCTGCGGTGGCGGTGCTGGTGTTTGTGCTGCTGGCGGTGTTCGCGACGATCTATTTCCGCGCCATGCCAGAAGAAGAGGGGCTTTAGATGACCGCTCGAACCTTGCCCCCGTCCCAAGCTGCCTCAACCCCCGCCTTGTCTATCCTCGACCAACCGGTTGCGACGCTGATCCTCGCGGGGATCAATGGCGCGCTATGGGGGGCGGTGGTGTCGATCATGGTGGGGTCCGGTCTGGCGCTGCTGACAGGGATGGAGCTGCGCCCTTTGCTGGGGCCGTCGATGCTCGCCGGTCTGGCGGCCAGCGTCACCTTCGCCGCCCTTCGCCGCGATGATTTCAACTGGCGTGCGCCGCAATCGCTGGCCTCGGCGCTGGTGTTTGCGGGGGTGCTGCTCGTGGCTTCGCTGGGGCGGCCGTATGCGATGACTTTCGCTCAAGCGCCGATGATCTGGACCGTGGCTCTGCTCATGGCAACCGCTGGAACGCAATGGGTGATTGCAGCGAGCCAACATCCAATCCGCTTCCGCGCCATGAACCGGTTTCGGCGGGAGCGGGCAGTCATGCTCTCACTGCGCGCCTTTGGCTTTGTCTTCTTCGGCGCCATGGTCGTGCTGCCGCTTTACGTCATGGTAATGACCAGCCTGAAAACACAGCAGGCGCTGCTGGCCAACCCGCTCAATCTGTTCCCGTCGTTCGAGAATGGGCTGCTCGGGCCGCTGCGGTCTTATATCGAGCTGTTTCAGATCTACGGCTTCGGGCGCTACATCTGGAATTCTGCGCTGATCTCGCTGGCAACGGTGGTGGTGACGCTGCTGTTTGCCGTGCCCGGATCCTACGCCGTCAGCCGGTTGAGCTTTCCCGGGCGGGCGACCTTGTCGCGCTCGATCCTGATGATTTATCTGGTGCCGGCTATCGTTCTGGTCATCCCGCTCTACGCCATTTTCGCCAAGCTTGGCTTGCGCGATAGCCTGTGGGGGCTGCTGGTGGTCTACCCGGCAACCACGCTGCCAGTGGCGCTGTATATGCTGCAAGGCTATTTCCGCGGCGTACCTGCGGAACTGGAAGAGGCGGGGATGATGGATGGCTGTTCGCGCTTGCGGGTGATCTGGTCGATTACACTGCCGCTGTCAGTTCCGGCGCTAGCGAGTGTGTCGCTCTATGTCTTCATGATCGCTTGGAATGAGTTTCTGTTCGCCTTCATGTTCCTCGACGATCCCAAGATGTTTACGCTCTCGCGTGGGGTGGTGTCGCTGGACAGTTCGGAGGTGCCCAGACAACATCTTATGGCCGGCGCGGTGGTCTCCACCGTACCGATCGTCGTTATTTTTTTGTGGGCTGAACGGTTCATGGTTCAGGGTCTGACCAGTGGTGGAGTAAAGGGTTGATGTCGTTTATTGAGGAGGCCTTGGCAATTCTCAAGGCCAACGATCGTGGTGAGTTTTCAGTGCCGACGCACGGGCTTTATCCGGTGCAGTTCAACTGGGATTCTGCTTTCGCGGCCCTGGGGTACAGGCACTATGCGCCCCAGCGGGCGGTGCGGGAAGTGGAGTTGCTGCTCGAAGGTCAGTGGGCGGACGGCATGGTTCCGCACATCATCTTTCGTGGGGATCATCAGGGTTACTTCCCTGGCCCCGACGTCTGGTCAACCGGACAGCCCATACCCACCAGCGGCATCACTCAGCCACCCGTTGCAGGTTCCATCCTGCGCCAGTTGATCGAGGGTGGCGTGTCGGTCTCGTCCGATCGACTGGGCGCGATGGTGGCACGCCTGGATCGCTGGCACGACTGGTTCACGCGCGCGCGGCAGTGCCCTGACAGCGGCGCTATTCTTGTGGTGCATCCGTGGGAATCTGGCCGGGATAACCTCAGTGACTGGGATGGCGCCATGGCACAGGTTGTGCCGGATACCGGCTTGGGGGAATACCGCCGCCGTGACCTCGAACACGTTGATGCCGAACAGCGCCCCACGCGGGAGGAATATGATCGCTACTTGACCATTGTGCGCTTTGGCCGGGACTGCGGCTGGGATCAGGCGCATTTGGGACGGAACAGCCCCTTCCGCATGATTGATCCGGGGATGACGGCTATGCTGCTCCGTTCGGAGCGGGATTTGGTGTGGCTGCAAGGCCAAACCGGGCAGGATACCGCTGCGACCAAGGCGCGGATCCAGCGACTGGAGGAAGGCTGGCGCTCGCTGTGGAACCCTCGGGTCAAGAGCTTTACCAGTCGCAACATGAGCACTGGAGCCTTCATCGACGAAGTCTCGGCAGCCTCGTTTCTGGGGCCCTATGCGGGCATGGTGGATCATTTGGGTGAGACGCTGGACCACTTCGACCGGTTCGCGCGCTCGGTCGATTTTATGATCCCCAGCTTTGACCCTGCCTCTGAAGGGTTTGACCCTCAACGCTACTGGCGGGGCCCGATATGGCACGTGATTAACAACCGTATCGGCCTGGGCTTGCAGGAGATTGGAGAGTTGGATCGCTCCGAGCGGGTGCGCCGTGATACGGCGCGCCTGACTGAAAAATCGGGCTTCAGCGAGTATTTCGACCCGCTGACAGGTGAGGGGCTGGGCGGTAAATTGTTCACTTGGACCGCTTCAGTCTATCTGGACTGGGCGTGCGATGGCGAACAGGTTGCCGCGGCCGTAGCCGCATCGTCTCCTGTGGCGACGGATTGACCCTGACAAGCGGGAAGAGGACCGAAACCATGTCTGCCATTACCATCAAGGGCCTGCACAAGTCCTTCGGCGCCGTCCCTGTCATCAAGGGCGTGGATCTCGAAATCAGCGACAAGGAATTCGTGGTTTTTGTCGGCCCGTCGGGCTGCGGAAAATCGACCATGCTGCGCCTGATTGCTGGGCTGGAGGAAGCGACGGCGGGGTCGTTGCATCTGGGTGAGGTTGACATGACCAGTCTGACCGCGCCTGAGCGGGGGCTCGCCATGGTGTTTCAGTCCTACGCGCTGTATCCCCACAAGACGGTGGGGGAGAACATGGCTTTTCCGCTGAAGGTCGCAGGCGTGCCCGCCGCGCAGGTGCAGGAAAAGGTGCGGGCGGCGGCTGAGATCCTTCAGCTTGAGGCCCTGCTTGAGCGCAAGCCCAAGGAGCTTTCTGGCGGGCAGCGCCAGCGAGTGGCGATTGGGCGTTGTATCGTGCGCGATCCAGCAGCCTTTTTGTTCGATGAACCGCTCTCCAACCTCGACGCTGCTCTGCGGGTCGAGATGCGGGTCCAGATCGCGCGTCTGCACAAGCAGCTCGCTGCGACCATGATCTACGTGACTCATGACCAGATCGAAGCCATGACGCTGGCTGATCGCATCGTGGTTTTCTCCGAAGGTCGGATCGAGCAGATTGGGATGCCGCTGGACCTGTACGAAAACCCAGCCAATCTGTTTGTTGCCACCTTCATTGGATCGCCAAAGATGAACGTTATGCGCGCTGAAGCCCTGACTCAGGCAGGTTTGACGGTCCAGGGTAGCCGGTTTTCGCACGCTGATGAGGCGGTGCACTTTGGCATTCGGCCCGAGCATTTGAGCCTCGAAGCTGGCAGCCATAAGGGTGAAAACCGCCTCGTCGGGCAGGTTGGACTGTTCGAGAAGCTGGGCGGTGACAGCTTTTTTCACGTGGACGTGCCCCAGGTCGGCACACTTGTCGCCCGCACGCCGCCAACCGCGCAGCATCATGAGGGGGATACCGTCACCCTGGCCATTGATCCCGCCCAGCTGCATGCCTTTAACGCCGATGAGAAGAGCCTCGCAGCGCAGGGGTGAGACGGGGCGCTAATCTGCTTTTGCAGGGGGTTTGGGCGGATTGCCCAGCGGCATCAGGCCCAGAACAAAGGCCATGCGAAACAGGTGATGCATGGTCACGAAGGCAACTTCATAGCCCATGGCAACCGCAAGCAATGATAGCTCGGAAGCCCCCCCCGCCGAGACTGAAAAGAACGTTCGGGCAAAGGGTTGATCGGTGAGTAGGGTCATGGCAAAGGCGCCGCCGGCGGCAAGGGCCAGCATCCACAGCGCAATAAAGTAGGCATCGGGAACGTGGCTGCCCAGCTCCCGGAAACTCACCTGTGACATTCTCGCGCCGATGGACGATCCGAGGATAACTTGTAGCACGGCAACCGCTTCAAAAGGGCGATCAAAGGGCAGCAGCCCAATCCCGCCCCATATGGCCGAGAGCAGCATTGGACCCAGCAGCCAAATCATCGGCATCCGCAAGGCTCGTGCGCCCAGCACCCCCACAGCCCCCAGCACTAGCATCTGCACCCAAGTCAGCCATCCCGTGTCCCAAATGTGCACCTGACCGCCCGGCACCGCCTGTCCGTTGAAGTCATCGACTGTGAGCCAGACGACGATGGGGGAGAGGATAAAGACCGTGGACACGCGGATCAGGTGGATCAGGGCGACGACGTGATCTTTGTCCGTGTATTCCCGCGCAACGGCAATGACTTCACTCAGACCAGCGGGTTGCGCGGAAAACCACGCCGTTGCTCGGTCATAGCCCCGCGCAAATCGTAGAAAGGCATAGGTGGTCCAAGTCATCACCAGTGTGAGCGCGGCGAGCAACAGCAGCGTGGGCCACCAAGATGGAATTTCGCGCACGATACCGGGTGAGACATAGGAACCCAGCACCACCGCTACCGCAGCCAGTGCAAACTTGCGCAGTTCCGGGGCCGGGTCCAGCATGCGGCTGACGGGTTTGAACAGCCCGCCAATGATCCAGCAGAACAACACCGAGCCCAGCATGAACGGCGCGGGCAGGTTCAGCGCATAGAACACGATCCCGCCCAGCCCACCCAGCGCGTAGGTGCGCAGCGCACC
>PAHJ01000095.1 GCA_002705565.1 Geminicoccus sp.
AACACGAAGAACACGAAGAACACGAAGAACACGAAGAACACGAAGAACACGAAGAACACGAAGAACACGAAGAACACGAAGACCATGATGATCACGAAGAACACGATGATCACGAAGAACACGATGATCACGACGACGAGCAGGCCGGACACGATAACCATGATCACGGCGCCTTCGATCCGCATGCCTGGCAGAGCCTGAAGCAGGCAGCGGTTTACGTCGAAAACATCTCGACAGCTTTGCAAAAAGCCCAGCCAGGATCAGCAGATGCGATTGCCAGTCGGGCTGCGGAATACAGCGCAGATTTGGCCGCACTGGATGCCGCGCTGCAATCAGAGTTCGCCGCAATCGATGAGCATTGCCGAATGATCATCACCTCGCATGATGCCTTCCAGTACTTTGGAAACGAATACGGCCTAACCTTTGTTGCACCTCACGGCCTGAGCACGGCCAGCGAAGCGTCTGCGCGAGATGTTGCAGAGTTGATTGAGCAAGTGCGCGACGGCGGTGTCGGTGGCATATTTGTCGAGAACATCACAGACACGCGGCTGATCGATCAAATTGCCAGCGAGACAGGTCTGACGGTTGGTGGTGTGCTGTACTCCGGTGCGCTGTCGGAAGCTGATGGTCCGGCACCAACCTACCGGGCCATGATCGCTCACAATGCCGATCAACTTCTGACCTCGCTACGCGCGGCGGAAGAAAGCGGGCTCTGTGACGACCACCACGACTAAGGCTACGCGACTCAGCGGTTAAAGCGCCCCCATTTCCCCTGGAGACACCGTCGTCTTCGGGGGTTTTGCGGGTCACGGCTTCACTTCAACTTTGGTGCAAACCCGCTGCCAAGGCCGCGTATAGAGGATCCAAGTCTGCGGGGCCCACATCCAGGTGGGTAACAAGACGAATGCGCCGGGCGCCAAAAGCACCGATCTGAACGCCGCGCTGCCGACAGAACTCAACCACGGCAGCCGCCGTTGGCCCCGCTTGTGCAATATCCATGAAAATCAGGTTGGTTTGGGGCCGGGTGATGCTGGCGATATTGGGCAAGTCAGCCAGACGCACGGCCAAGTTGCGCGCAAGTTCATGGTCCTCTGCCAAACGTTCGACGTTATGGTCGAGCGCAAAAGAGCACATGGCGGCAATGACACCTGACTGACGCATGGCACCGCCCATCTGCTGCTTGAGCCGCCAGGCTTCCTCGATGAACCCCCGAGACCCCGCGAGAACGGCACCAACCGGCGCGCCCAGCCCTTTGGTAAAGTCAATCCAGACACTGTCGTAGCCCGCAGCATGCTGCGCCGCGCCCGCACCAGACGCCACAACTGCGTTCATCAGCCGGGCCCCATCCATATGGGTGGCAAGTCCTGCCCCATGCGCGATAGCCGCCACCGCATCCAGCTGATCAACCGGCCAAACGACGCCGCCTTTAAGGTTAAAGGTTTGCTCGACACACACCAACCGAGTGGCAGAGGCGTAACGACTTGCGGGGCTGATCGCACCGCGCACAGCCTCGGGGTCAAGCACCCCGTCCGCGCTATCCAGCGGATGCACCATGGCCCCGGCCAGTGCCGCTGGCGCGCCGCCCTCGGAGGTGATGATGTGACACGCCCGGTCTCCGATCAGGGTCTCCCCGGGCTTCAACCAGACCCGGAGCGCAATTTCGTTGCACAGAGTGCCAGAGGGCAAAAAGACCGCAGCCTCCTTACCCAACATGTCGGCGACGCGCGCCTCTAGTGCTGCAGTGGTCGGATCTTCGCCTTTCTGTTCGTCACCAACCGGTGCATCGAGCATGGCTTCCCGCATGGACCGACTTGGTCGCGTCTTGGTATCTGAATAGAAATCGATCACGTCACCTAACCCTCATATTGATCTTCCGGCCCTAAGCCATTTTGGCCAAAGCTTAGGGTCAATGGTAATGCAATGGCAAACAAATGGCTCAAGCCCCTTGGCAGGTCTGGCATTGTTCCTGATAGCCGTTGAAACATGGTAAGTGGAAGGGCGACTTTTAGCCCCCGTGATCTGACCTAAGAGAACCCAATGTCCAACCTTACCCACGACCGGCCAACGCAGCAAAAAGACCGGCGTGCCTCAATCGATATTCTCCGAGGCTTTGCCCTGCTTGGCATTCTGATCATGAACATCCAAGGGTTTGCCATGGTTTCTATGGCCTACTCCAACCCCACGGCGCACTTGGACCTGAGCGGTGTAAACTGGCTGGTTTGGGCGCTCAGCCACGGTCTGGCCGATATGAAGTTCATGGCCCTGTTCTCCATCCTCTTTGGCGCAGGCATTGTACTTGCCACCGAGCGCCGGGACGCAGCCGGTCGGCCTTCAGCAGGGTTTTTCTACCGTCGCAACGGCTGGCTGCTGATCTTTGGCCTGCTTCACGGCTATCTGATCTGGTTTGGCGACATCCTTGTGACCTACGCACTGGCCGCATTCGTGGTGTTTTGGTTCAGGCGTTGGCCGCTTGTGGTGCAGTTCGTGTGCGGTGGTATCTTGGTCGGGCTTGGACCAGCCATACTGATGGGGGCAACACGGCTAGGCGGAGAGGAAGAGCTGACCGCCACGCTCAAATCAATGGCGCCCACGGCAGAAGCAATCGGCGCCGAAATCCGAGCCTATCAGGGCAATTGGGTGGACGCTTTCAGGTTTCGCGCCGCCACCACTATGGAAGTGCAGATGACCATCCCGTTCTACCTCTTCTGGCGGGCAAGCGGGCTGATGCTGATCGGCATGGCGCTGTATAAAGCGGGCATCCTGTCAGCCGAGAGGAGCCCGCGGTTTTATCAAATCATGGTTATTCTCGGTCTCTTGGTCGGTGTACCTTTGGTGATCGCCAGCGTCGTCCAACTGACCGCCAATGACTGGGATCCGCTATTTGCGCTAATTGGGCCGGGGCACTTGCTGAACTACATCGGCAGCCTGGGCATGGCTGCGGCATATACCGGGCTGATTATGCTGTGGACCCTATCCGGCCTCTGGACCCAACTGAAGCACTGGCTCGCAGCCGTCGGTCGCATGGCCTTCACAAACTACATTTTGCAATCCGTGCTGTGCAGCCTGATTTTCTACGGTTTCGGCCTGGGCCTTTTTGGCCAATTGGAGCGGTGGTCACAGGTGCTGGTGGTCGGGGCAATATGGATGCTCCAGCTTTGGATATCCCCGCTTTGGTTGCGCTATTTCCGCTTCGGTCCGCTGGAGTGGCTATGGCGATCTTTGACATACTTTAGGGTGCAGCCAATCCGCAAGTGAAGGGGCACCCATCGGGCCTTGCAGCCCTTGGCTGGGGTGTCCTCCTCTGCGCAGGCGCTGTCCCGCATTAAGAGTCAGCGCTGGTCTGGATTAGATCCCATAGGTTGCCAAAATCGTCTCTGAAAACGGCGACGCGTCCATAGGGCTCGTCCCGAGGAACCTCCAAAAACACGATCCCCATGCTGGAAAAGGCAGAATAGTCACTGTCGAAATCATCGGTCCGCAGAAAAAATCCAACCCGATCCCCGGTTTGCTGCCCCAAAGCGCGTTTCTGCGTTTCGTTTCCAGGTTCTGCGAGGATCAAACGAACCTCTGCGGCAGCACCGGCAGCCACGACCAGCCACCGCTTACCCCCACCCAAATCTGTGTCTTCCACCACCTCAAAACCCAGCTTGTCCCGAAAGCATGCCAACCCTTGATCATAGGTCGGGACGAGAAGCGTTACGCCGGTGAGCGAGCGCTGAATCATGTATTCTTGTCCTCTTTTAGCGCGGCAGCCCCTTAGCGAAGGCTCAACCCGCGTAAGCTGTCGTCCATGGCTTCGAGGAAGAATGCGGCGTCTGCCTCGGTGAAACAGATCGGTGGCCGGATTTTCAGAACGCTGTCGTGCGGCCCGTCTGATCCCATGAGCACTCGGCGCTCGCGCATGGCGTTGACGAGCTGCCCCGTCGCTTCGGTCGCGGGAGATCCGTCCTCGCAACACAGTTCAACCCCCAGAAACAACCCCAGCCCGCGAACGTCCGCACGCAGAGGAGCGTCAGCGAACAACGCTCGCAACCCATCGAGCAGCATCGCGCCGGTGCGCGCTGCCAAAGCGGAGAGGTTTTCGGCCTCGATCACTTCCAGAACCGCCTTCCCAGCGGCGCAGGAGACCGTGGAGCCGCCAAAAGTAGAAAAGAATTCCATCCCATTGCTGAACGAGGCCGCAATCTCCTTCCGGGTGATGACCGCGCCCATGGGATGCCCATTTCCGATCGGTTTGCCCAGCACCACGATATCCGGTTGCAGGCCTTGCTGCTCAAAGGCCCAGAGATGCGAACCCAACCGGCCCAAACCCGTCTGAACTTCGTCAGCAATCAGCAAACCGCCTTGTGCCCGGACAGCTGTTTCAAGGCTTTGCAGGTATCCAGCAGGCGGGATGAGTTGACCGCCGACACTGGGGAAAATCTCCAACAGGCACCCCGCCAACGTGCTTTCAGCCCCCCCAATCTGCTGGATCAAACCAGCAGCCTCGTCGCTGTACCGTGTCGTGGCGTCTGGTCCTTGAAACGGGCCGCTGAAGGTGTTGGGAATGGGTAGAACGTGCACCCAGTCCGCCTGCCCCTGCCCGCCCGGTCCAGCAAACTTGTAGTGACTGATATCAAGCGCCTTCTGGGTGATACCGTGGTAGCCAACCTCTGACACGGCCATGTCCTTGCGCCCGGTAAACACCCCGGCCAGACGCATGGCAACTTCGTTGGCTTCGCTGCCAGAGTTAACCAGAAAGCAGGTGTCGAACCTGTCCGGAAACAAGGACAGGAGATGCTCGACGTAGTTCAGATGCAGGTCCGAGAGATAGCGTGTGTTGGTGCTCAGCCGCTGCACCTGCTCAGCCACCCGCTTCGCCACGTGCGGGTGGGCATGGCCCACATGCGGGACGTTGTTATAGGCATCGAGAAATCGTCGGCCTTCGGCATCAATCAGCGTGCTGCCCTGCCCCCGGATCATGTAGATGGGGTCACGATAAGAGAGCTTGAGATTAGCCGCCGTCATAGCGCCGCGCCTGTGTGTCATCACATCCAGGCCAGAAGGGCGCGCATCAATTTGTGCGGCGTCCAACCCCAGCAAAGCCGCCGGATTGGGAAACAGTTGCCGCCACAGATCCCAGTCATCCGGATCAACCACGCCGGGCCAAAGCCCGCCATCTTCGGGCGCGTCATTGCCGCTGATTTGCAGATGCAAGTGGGGGGGCCAGCCGCCGTTTTCATCAACGTCACCCAAGCGCGCAACAACCTCACCTGCCGCGAAGCGCTGCCCGACCTGAGCCCCCTCTGCCGAAGCGCGGCTCAAATGACCATAGAGGGCACGAAACCGGGAACCGTCAGCGCATTCGTGCTCAAGGATGAGTATGCCGCCGTAATCATGCTGCGCTGCGCGATAGGCCGCTGACACGACGGTGCCGGGCAGAACGGCGTGAACGGCGGTTTCCGGAGGTAAGAACACGTCCACACCAATGTGAACTGTCCGCCGACGACGGGCGACGTGGTCGGTACGTCCAAAGCTCTCGCCACCATAGATCAACCGCGCTTCGCCATAGCGCCCCAGCACGGGACCACCCGCCCCCAGCGCTGCGTCCACGACGGCATCCAGCTCCTCGGCGCGCGGGTGGCTCTGATTGGCACTCAGACGCAGGTTGTCAGGGGTCAGATCGAGTATCGCCGCTCCCGCCAAGTCCACCTCAAACATGCGAGCTTCGAGGTGTTCGGGCAGCTTTGGACAAGGTGGTGACACAGGCAACCCAGCGGCCTGTCGGAGGCGCAGGGCAACAAAGCGGTCATCCATATCACGCGCGCGCTGGAGTAATGCCAGCGCAGGCCTTTCGGAAATTACGACATAGGGGTCATCGGGAAACTCGACTTTACGCAAGCCCGAATTGGTGACGCTGACAGCCAAGCGCATGAGCACCAAGGGCCATAGGGCTTCAACCTCCTCGGCCGTCAATGCCGCCTCTTTCCCGTAGCCAGAAACCAGGGCTGCGAGCGCCTCGATTGGCTGCTCCTGATCCATGGCCAAATAGGCCCCGGCGATGGCAAGGTCAGCGATGCGCGGATTGTAGAGCGAGTCGCCAAAATCAATCACGCCGGACAGGTTGGGACCGGCTCCCGGGATCGCCCGTGCAAGCAGGTTTTGCTGGTTCAGGTCGTTATGGATGGCCTGCTGGGGCAGCGCCTTCAGCAGCGGTTGCCCCTCTGCGCGATACCACTGTAGCAAAGCCTCGATCTGCGCCTGAAATTCAGGCTGGTCATCGAACACGTCACGGTGCTCACTGATCCAGTCCGCAGCGGTCAAATCCCATTTGATCGTGCGGTCCAGACTGGGATGCTGAAAATCGCGCAAGGCCTCGTGCATGCGGGCCGTCATCGTGCCTATCTCTGCAATGAGGCGCGCGGTCGGTGCATGCTGGTCCAGCGTCGATCCCGGTAGCAGCGCAACCCGCCAAACCAGCCGACGACGCCCTTCGGTATCTTCAATCTCCGCGAAAGTCTGCCCGTCGCGGGTTGATATAACGCCAGGCACGGGGACACCTTCGGTATCCGTTAAGCGCGAAATCAACTGGATCTGGTAATCGATCTCCGCCGGCCGGCAATCCACGCGCATGACCTTGAGCACGCTTTCCGATCCGTCGGCTTCGCGCGCGTGAAAATTGAGGTCGTATTCACCGTAAAGCGTCCGCAACGCAGGTCGGTCGCTCCAGTGCAAAGATGCCTGTTCAGACCAGAAAAGGAGGGGATCAAAGTCGGTTGGTTCAGCCTGCACGCGCGTGAGTCCCTGGTTGTTGATCCGTGGCCTAGGATCCAACATGGACGGCCATCGCGAGCCCGCAGGGTGTCAGACCCATCCGGGGCTTTCAAGCGTATCTCGGTACCCCCGGCCTCGGACCCCTGACCGGATGAGAATCAGCCACCAACCATGTAGGGCAGAAGCACCACTTCGTTCTCCGGGCTGATCTCCGTAAACCAGGCGTTGCCATAGATCACGCCGTCCAAGGCCACCGACACACCACGGTCAATCTGCGGCTTGAGCTCCGGGTATTGCACAACCAGCTGGTCCAGCATCTGTTTGAACGTGCGGGCCTCCACTTCGACCCACTCCCGTCCATCGGCAAAAACCCTCAGGGATCCCCAGAGCTTGACCCGGATCACGCCTGGTCTGCCAGCGCCTTCAGCAAGCGAGGCGGTGACATCGGCAGTTCGGTCATTCGCACGTTTGCCGCGCGCGACACTGCGTTGGCGAGCGCTGCCAAAGGCGGCACGATCGGCGTCTCCCCGACCCCCCGAACACCGTAGGGGTGGCCTGGGTTTGGAATTTCAAGGATCACGGTTTCGATCGACGGCAAGTCAGAAGCCACCGGGATACGATAGTCGAGGAAACCGGGGTTCTGGAGACGACCATCATCGCCGTAGATATACTCCTCATTCAGCGCCCAGCCGATGCCCTGAACCGCGCCGCCCTGCATCTGGCCTTCCACGTAGTCCGGGTGCACGGCTTTACCCGCATCCTGGAAAATGGTGTAGCGCAGGACCGTCGTAGCGCCGGTTTCCGGGTCAACTTCGGTATCGACCAGATGCACGCCAAAACTGACACCCGCACCATCGGCGTTGACTTCGTGGTGTCCGGCAATCGGACCGCCGGTTGAACCCGCAATAGCAGCAATATCCTTGAGCGACATGGGGGGATGTTCGCCAGCGTTGGGACCGGCGGGTTTGGCGTAGCCGTCTTCCCAGTAAACCGCGTCCTCATCGATGCCCCAAAGCTTTGCGACCCGACCGCACATTTCCTTAATCGCGGCCCGCGCCGCCTCGATGGTGGCAAGACCAACGGCAAAAGTGACGCGGCTGCCGTCAGTGACATCGTTGAAGCCCAGCGACGTTGTGTCGGCAATCACCGTGCGTACCTTGTCGTACTCAATACCCAGCTCTTCAGCCGCCATCATCGAAATCGACGCGCGCGATCCACCGATATCGGGGTTGCCTTCGACGACACCTACTGTGCCATCATCGTTCAGATTCAGGGAAACACAGGTGTTGCCCCCGAAGTTAAACCAGAACCCACAGGACAGGCCCCGGCCCTGGTTCGGACCCAATGGCGCGCTGTAGTGCGGATGCGCCTTGGCGGCTTCGAGCGTGGCAACCAGACCAATTTCATCGAACGTCGGTCCGTAGGAGGAAAGCGTCCCCTTGCGTGCCGCATTCATGATGCGGATGTCCAGCGGGTCGAGGCCGAGATCCTGACACAGCTCGTCAACCACGCTTTCCACCGCAAAAATCGCCATGGGCGCCCCGGGAGCGCGGTAGGCGGCTTCTTTGGGGCGGTTCGTCATGACGTTCCAGCCCTGGGTTTGCACAGCTTCGAGGTCGTAGGCGGCAAAGGCAGATTGTGCACCCATGGTCACCGTTCCCGATGGAAAGGCTCCACCCTGATACCGCAACTGCGCGGACCCGGCCGTGATCCGGCCATCCTTGGTCATGCCGATTTTGACATCCATGGAGGAAGACGCCGTCGGGCCAGTGGCGCGCAGAACTTCTTCCCGGCTCATCACGATTTTGACCGGCTTGCCCGCCTTGCGCGATAGGGCCAGCGCCACGGGCTCGATGAAGGTCGTGGTTTTGCCACCAAAACCGCCGCCAATCTCCGAAGATGTTACTCGCAGCTGGCTGGCATCAATGCCCAGGATCTCGGCGCAGTTCGCGCGAACCATGTACTGCCCCTGCGTGCAGCACCAAAGCTCTCCGCGGCCATCGGCACCGAGGCTGCCCATGCACGCGTGGGGTTCGATGTACCCCTGGTGCGTGGCAGCGGTTTTGAAGCTCCGGGAGATTATTTTGTCGGCTTTTGCAAAACCGGCGTCGAGATCGCCGTGCCCGAATTCGAAGTAGGACGTGACGTTTTCCGACAGTCCGGCGGGAACGCTTTCCAGCGCGCGGCCTGACTGGACAACAGGGGAATCCGGTTTCATGGCCTCGTCAACGTCGGTCACATGCGGCAGGATTTCATAGTTAACCTTGATCAGACGAATGGCCAGCCGCGCGGCGGACTTGCTGGTCGCCGCAACGGCTGCAACAGCGTGCCCGTCGTACATGACCTTTTCCCGCGCCAGGCAGTTGTCTCGGATATCGGCAAAGTCTTCATCATCGGTTTCTGCAAAATCAGCCCCCGTCACAACGGCTTTGACACCCGGCAGTCGCAGCGCCTCGCTGACGTCGATGGACGTAATCA